>DATIDO010000629.1:0-5081 GCA_035456245.1 Polyangiaceae bacterium | reverse complement strand
GAGGTGGTCGAGGTAGGAGGAGCCATCGCCCTCGTCCCCACGCCAGCCCGGCGCCAGGTTGCCGGCGCCAGGGGGAACCCAGTCGCCGCGGTTTGCTCGCCCGATATCGAAGGCGCCCTTGCAGCCGTGCAGAGGCAAGCGCCAGTAGACGTCGATGGTCATGTGCTCGGTTCCGATCTCTTGTCAGGCCACGCGTTGGCCGAGTGGGCGGTTGTGTCGCAGGAGGGGCAAGACTCGCTCGCCGAAGCGGTAGGCCTCCTCGAGCCGGGGTGAGGCGTCCAGGACGAAATGTTCGACGCCCAGGGCGCTCAGCTCGTCGATGCGCTGGGCCACCTGCTGGTAGCTGCCGACGATCAGGGAGCGTCGCTGGTGGGCGGGAGTGCCGGCCTCGGCGGCGACACGCTGGGCCTCTTCTTCGTCGTGGCGGGCGATCAGCGTGGCCCGCACGCCAGCAGCCACCTGGCGGCCGGCTGCGTCCGCGCTGGCGCGCAGACGCGCGAGCGACGTGGTGATCTCGGCGTCCCAATCCAACAGGTGGACGTCCGAATGGGCGCCGGCGAAGGCCACCAAGTCGTCGCCGTTACCCGAGGTGAACACGCGCAAGGGAGGGCGCGCGCCGAGCGGAGCTTGCAAGCCGCCGCTCTGGACCTGGAAGTGCCGCCCCTCGAAGTCGTAGCTGGTCTGGCTGGCGACGCCTGCCGTGGCCTCGACGAACTCTGCCGCCCGCTCCAGGAACTCGCTGTTTTGCCGGGCATCGGCGAGCGCGTGGCGACGCTGCACGGGCAGCGAGAGGTCGAGCGCGTAGGCCAGGCGTTCCCCGGCGAAGCGTCGGAACGTCGCAGCCAGCTTGGCGAAGTACACGGGCGTCGCGAAGCCGGGCTGAACCTGCGGAACGAACAGCAGCTTGTCGATCCGGCGGGCCAGGGAGGCCGTGGCAATCCAAGGATCCTGTCCTTCCTCGTCCCACGGCACGTAGAGGCCATCGAAGCCTGCGACACGCGCTGCCCGGGCGACCTGGAGCAGGTAGTCGTAGAGGTCGAAACGACCCCGCCGAGCGTCGGCGAAGGCCTCCGAAGGGGAGGGGTGGGCCTCTGGATCGCGAGCAGCCCCGGGCCCATCGCCGGCCACGGGCAGCGTCCAGTAGAAGGAGGAACGTGCGCTCATGGGTTCGCATGATGCTGGACAGGGGTCTTGTGAGCAAGACATTTCGGGTCCAAGGGATCCGGTGGACCTCCGAGGCTCTCCGAAATGGCGGAGGAATCGCGCTGACGGCCCGCGGGCTGGCCGTTGTTGTCTTGCTCGAAGGACCCCAGCATGAGAGGCAGGGGCCATGCGCTCCGCCCGCTCGGTCCTCGTCGAACTGCTCCGAGCTCGCTACGGCGATGCCGCTCCGCGCATTCCTCCCTACGCGGCCAATGGCAACGACGTGCTGGCCAACCTGTTCGCGCACCGCTCGGTCCGGGCCTTCGGCTCCGAGCGCTTGCCCACGGGCACGTTGGAGCTGCTGATCGCCGCGGCCCAGTCGGCCCCCAGCTCAGCCAACCTTCATGCCTGGAGCGTGGTGGCGGTGGAGAACCCGGCTCGCAAGGCTCGCCTGGCTCGGCTGTGCGACGATCAGGTCTCGATCCTGGAGGCTCCCGTCTTCCTGGTTTGGCTCGCCGATCTGGCGCGGCTGCGCCGGCTGGCCGAGAGCTACGGCACCGCCTCGGAGGCGCTCAACTACCTGGACAGCTTCGTCCGTGCGCTCATCGACGTGTCATTGGCCGCGCAGAACGCCGCCACCGCGGCCGAGTCGTTGGGCCTGGGGACCTGTTTCGTCGGGGCGCTCCGCAATCATCCGGATCGGGTCGCGGAGGAGCTCTGCCTGCCTCCGGAGGTCTTCCCCGTGTTCGGCTTGGTGGTGGGCTACCCCGATCACGAGCGGCCACCGGGCGAGGTGAAGCCGCGCCTGCCTGTCAACGCCGTCCTGCACCGCGAGGCCTACGGCATCTCACGCGAGAGCGAGGCGTGGCGAGGCTACGACGCCATCTTCTCCGCATTCCAAGCCTCCCAGCACGAGGCTCCCACCGGCTGGACGTCGCTCGCTGCCAAGCGAGTTCAGGACGGAGCAGCGCTCGGCTCGCGAGCGGGCCTGTCGGAGGCGGTCTCCAAGCTGGGCTTCAAGCTCTCCTGAAAGAAGAGCAGTTTCGTCGTGCGCGCTCGCGTGCTTGCGGAGCGGCGTCGCCTGACTCGTTCGTTGGGTTCGCTCGCGGGGCCGGGTCGCGTTCGCTGACTCGCGCTGGCCGTTCGTTGCGGGCGCTTTCGGCGCCGCAGGCCGCGGGTCACTGGTAGTGTTGTCTCTCGATAGGGACAGCGAAGGGCGGGCTACATCAGCGAATTTCTCGGCAATTGTCTGGGCATTTCCGCTGGGAAAACAAAAAGAGCACACCCTGAAACATAATGTCTTGCATACGAGACATTGGCGCATGTAGGTTCCGGCCCGTCGGCATGTCCCTTGTCGAGCCGACCGGAAACCGCATGCCCATTCGAATCGCACGATCTACCTTCACCTCTGTCGCCCTGCTCACGTCTGCCGGCTTCATCCCGTCCGTGGCTTGGGGGCAGGCCGCACCGCAACCCGCGCCTGCTCCGGCTCAGCCGGCTCCTGCTCCTGCAGAGCCCGCGCCTGCGGCGGCCCCCGAGGCGCCCGCTCAGCCTCCTGCTGACGCCGCCCCTGCTGCCCCCGCCGAGCCGGCACCTGCCGCTCCGCCCGCCGAGGCTGCTCCCCCCGCAGCGGAACCCGCTCCGGCAGCCGATGCAACGGCCGGCGCGAGTGGCGCAGCAGCCGCTGGCGCCGACACGGAGCCCGCGCCGCTGCCCGAGGAACAGGCTGCTGCGGACGCGCCCGCCGAGTCCGATCTCTCGGACGTGGTCGTGACGGCGAGCCGCCGTGAAGAGAAGATCCAGGACGTCCCGATCGCCATCGCGGTGGCGAGTGGCCGCCAGATCATCGACCAGAACCTGACCAGCTCGAACGACATCGAGCGCATCACCCCCAACTTGACCGCGCAATCAAGCAGCGGTCGCGCCAGCAAGCCGCGCTGGTTCTTGCGCGGTATCGGTACCAACGATCCTTCGGTCAACTTGGAAGCACCGATCGGCGTCTACGCCGACGATGTCTACATCGCTTGGGGCTCGGCCCAGAGCTTCCCGCTGTTCGACTTGGAGCGCGTCGAGGTGCTGAAGGGCCCGCAGGGTAGCTTGTGGGGCAAGAACACCACGGCAGGTGCCATCCACTTCATCTCCAAGCGACCGACCTACGATCCGTCGGGCTACGCCCGCGCCGGTATCGGCACGTATGGTTCGCACCAGGCGGAAGCCGGCTACGGCGGCGCCGTCATCCCCGACTTCCTGTCGGCGCGCGCTGCGTTCTCGTACGAAGACCAGGAGGGCTGGGCGACCAACACCCGCGACGGTTCGAAGGGCCCGCAGTTCCAGGATTTCGCGTCGCGTCTGCAGTTGTTGGCTGACTTCTCCGAGAACGTGGACTTCCTCGTGAGTGGCCGCTTCCGCGTCCTGGATGGTGGCTCCAACCCCAACTATCCGATCGGTTTGCAGCCCGGCGGCGGCATCCAGCAGAATCCGAACAACCCGAACATCTACACGCCTCCCTACGGCGCGACACCCGCCATCGGTGACGACTACCTGCTCGGCACGGGCAACCAGCAGCTCCGGACCTCGGGTGTCAGCGGCACCCTGAATGTCCGCGCTGGCTACCTGACCGTCACCAGCATCACGGCCTTCGACCGGGGTGATCAGGACAGCATCGGCAGCAGCTACTGGCCGGAGCCCAGCTTCAATCAGACGGGCAGCTACTCCCAGATCAACAGCCAGCAGTTCACGCAGGAAATCCGCGTTGCCTCGCCCCGCGAGGACCGTTTCAACTGGATCGCTGGCGCCCACTACTTCAACTGGGACTTGGACAGCACGTCGTCCTCCGGCACCTTCGGCCCGGCGGCGCCCGCCACCAGCTACGTCAACAACCAGTACCAGCAGCTGGCCCAGAGCATTGCCGTCTTCGGCAGCGCCAAGTTCAACATCACCAAGCCCTTCGCGGTCGGCGCTGGCATTCGCTACACCTATGATCGCAAGGACGCCAAGGCGCAACGCTTGTTCGCCCAGGGCGCCCCTGGGGCACCGCTCGTGTGGGACGATCGCAGCAATTGGTACCAGCCCGAGTCGCTGGCCGTGGATCCTGCGGCCACCAATATCGATCGCAATGCCTGGTGGGGACAGGTCACGTACGACGTGACTCCGGAGTTCAAGATCAACGAGAACATCCTGACCTACGCGCGCTTCGCTCGAGGCTTCCGAGCCGGTACGTTCAACCCGACCATCGTACGCGACCAGAACGGCGTGGCATGGTTGCCCAAGACCGACCCCGAGGTGCTCTGGGACTGGGAGTTGGGCCTGAAGACGAACTGGTTCGGTGGTCGCCTGATCGCCAACGCCACCGCCTTCTACTACCTGATCGAGAACGTCCAGCTGAACGTGCAGCAGCCGAACCCGACCGGCAACCCTGCCGCCAACGGCAGCGTGATCTCCAACGCCGCAGGTGGCCGAGTCATCGGCGGTGAGTTCGAGCTCGATGGTCGCCCGCTCGACGCACTCCGCCTGTGGGGTGGTCTGGGTCTGCTCAAGACCGAGTACACCAACTTCACCACCTATCAGGGCCCTGCCGAGGTGGACGCCAGCGGAAACGCCTTCTACCGCTCGCCCGACGTGTCGCTCACCGCGGCAGCCGAGTACACGATTCCGATCACCGAGGGCCATGCCGTGGCCATCGGCACCGACTGGCGCTACCAGAGCCGCATCTTCCACAACGCCGTTCTGCAGAACGATCCGGTTCAGGAGACGCCGCCTTACGCCATCGGCAACGCCGAAATCCGCTACATCCTGCAGGGTGGTCGCTTCGTCGTGCAGGGTTACGTCCGCAACCTGACCGACTCGAACTACAAGATCCTGTCCCAGGTTCCTGCTTCGGGTGCCTACCCGACCTCGCTGGGTAACCCGCGTACCTTCGGAGTGCAGCTGACCGCTCG
>DATIDO010000628.1:0-3269 GCA_035456245.1 Polyangiaceae bacterium | reverse complement strand
GAGTTCCTGCGCGGTGAGCTCGGCGGCCGTCTTGCCCAGCTCGGGCAACCACAGGTGGCCATCGTAACCGAAGCCCCGGGCCCCGCGCGGCTCGTCGACGATCTGGCCTTCGAAAGTCCCGCGCGCCAAAAAAGAAACCTCCCCGCTCTCCGTCGCCAGACACAACGCGCACACCAAGCGCGCAGCTCGGTTGCCACGACCATGCGTCGCTTCGTGAGCTCGCAGCGTTTCGAACAGCTTGCGATTGTTGGCCTGGTCGCGCTCCTCCCGGATCCCCGTTACACCGGCGTAGCGAGCCGAATGCACCCCCGGCGCGCCCCCCAGCGCATCCACCTCGAGACCACTGTCGTCCGCCAAACAGGCGCGCCCCAGCGCCTGCGCGTAGCCCACGGCCTTCGCTCGGGCGTTCCCCTCGAACGTCGTCGCATCCTCGGCAGGCGCCGGCACCTCGACCCCCAGCTCGTCGAGCCCGCGCACCGTCACACCAACTGGTTCCAGCTGTTCGCGCAGTTCTCGCAGCTTGTGGGGGTTCGTGGTGGCGAACACGACTTCCATGGGCGCTATGCTAGAGCCAGCCCCCATGAGCCTCCAGCCCGTCGACCCCAGCGGCCCCCGAAGCATCGAGGTCATCGCCTTCGATTTCGATGGCACCCTGGCAGACACCACCGCGGCCATCCTGCTCACGACCCAGCGCACCGTCGCCTCGCTCGATCTCCCGCCTTTCGCGCCCGAGGCCTTGCTGGGCTTGATTGGCATCCCGCTACGCGAGGCCCTCGCTCGGCTCGGAGTGCCCGCCCACTACTCCGACGAAGCAGTCGAGCGCTACCGCTCCTACTTTCCCGAGGCGGCTCCGACCATCGCCTTGTTCCCGCAGGTCGCCGCCAGCGTCGCGAGCCTCCGTGCCCACGGGCTGCGCCTCGGCGTGGTGTCGAGCCGGTCGCGGTCTTCGCTGCACGATTTGGTCGAGCGCCTCGGCTTGAAGTCGCAGTTCGAGGTGGTCCTGGGAGAAGAGGACGCCGACGAGGCCAAGCCTTCGCCCGCATTGGTCCACGCTCTCGCCGCGCGCATCGGCGTTGCGGCCGAACGCATGCTGGTGGTCGGCGACACCACGTACGACATCGAGATGGGTCGCGCCGCCGGCGCGCTCACCTGCGCCGTGACCTACGGCAACCACGATCGGGCTCGCCTCGACACGGCGCGGCCGCACCATTGCCTCGATTCGCTCACCGATCTCTGGTCCTGGCTCGAGACTGCGGGGCACGTCGGCGCGACGGGTGAGTCGTGAGCGTCTCTCTCCCTTCGAAGGGCCGCCCCGAAATTCTGGCGCCCGCCGGCACCCAAGAGTCCTTCGCCGCTGCGCTCGCCAGCGGCGCCGACGCCGTCTACCTGGGCCTTTCCGAGGGCTTCAACGCGCGCGCTCGCTCGACGGCCTTCGGGCTCGACACGCTGCCGGAGCTGGTGCGCCGCGCGCACCGAGCCGGGACGAAAGTCTACCTGACCGTGAACACGCTGGTGTTCGAGAGCGAGCTACCCGAGATGGAGCGCTTCCTGCGCGGGGTGGTCGCGGCCGGGGTCGACGCGTTGATCGTCCAGGATCCAGCGACCGCGTTCCTCGCGCGGCGCCTGGCTCCGCAGCTGCGCCTGCACGCCAGCACGCAGATGACCATCTCGAGCCCCGAGGGCGCCGCCTTTGCCGCCACGCTGGGCATGAGCCGCGTGGTGCTCCCGCGGGAGCTGAATACCCGTGAGATCGCTCGCTTCACCAGCGAGAGCGACATGGAGTGCGAGGTGTTCGTGCACGGCGCGCTCTGCATGGCCTGGAGCGGCCAATGCCTGACCAGTGAAGCCTTCTCGGAGCGCTCGGCCAACCGCGGCCAGTGTTCGCAGGCCTGCCGCATGCCCTACGACGCCATCGTCGACGGGAAGAAGCTGGAGCTCGGCGATGTGCGCTACCTGCTGAGCCCTGGCGATCTGGCTGCGCACGACGCTTTGCCCGATTTGCTCCGTGCCGGCGTGCACAGCCTGAAGATCGAAGGCCGCTACAAGGGCCCCGCCTACGTGACGACGGCCGTGGACTCCTGGCGCAACTGGCGCGACGCGCTCGTGCGCGGCGTCACCGACGCAGATCGGGCGCAACTGCGCCGCGACGTCGAGCGAACGCAGCTGACCTTTTCTCGCGGCGGCGACGTCGGCTTCCTGGGCGGCGACGACCACCAGAAGCTCGTCGTCGGCACCACGCCCAAGCACCGCGGTATCGCCATTGGCACCGTGCGCGAAATGCGCGGCCGCTCGGTCACGGTCGCGCTCGTTGCCCAGCGACCCCTCACCGAGCTGCGTCCGGGCCTCGGCGTGAAGTTCGAGCCGGTGGGGCGCGCGCAGAGCGAGCACGATCCCGAGAACGTGCCCGGAGGTCCGCTGTTCGCGGTCCGGCCGCTCCAGGGCGATCTGCTCGAGCTCGGTTTCGGGGTTCCTGGTCCCGATCTCGGTCGCGTGCGCGTCGGCGACGAGCTGAGGCTCACCGGTGATCCTGAAATCTCGAGCGACACCGAGCGACGTCTGGCGCGCCTGCCCGAGGGGCGGCATGCGCTGAACGTGCGGGTTTCGGGCCGTGAAGGGCTGCCACTCGCGGTCGAGGTCGAGCTCGCTTGGTCGGGGCGCACGCTGCGCGCCTCGGCTCGGGGCACGACGCCGCTCGCCCCCGTCCGCGCCGGCGGGGGCCTCGATGCTGCGCTCCTGACCGACAAGCTCGGCGCCTTCGGCGGTACGCCCTATCGGCTCGGCCAGCTGACGCTCGACGAGCTGTCGCCCAGACTCCATTCGCCCGTCGCCGAACTGAAGGCGCTGCGGCGCGAGCTGGTCGCCTCGCTCGATGCCCAGCTCGACGCGCCCGCCTACCCCGCTCCGCCCACAGGCTCATGCCTGGCCGAGTTGCGTGCCGAACTGGGCGCCGGGCTCTCTGCTCTCGATGGTCCACCCGCGCTCGTGGCGCTCTGTAGGACCGAAGAGCAACTCGAAGCGCTCATCGCTTCCGGTGTATCGGCGGGCGACGAGGTCGAGCTCGACTGGATGGAGATGGTCGGGCTGACACGCGCCGTCCATCGGGCCAAAGAGGCAGGCCTGTCGGTGACGCTGGCGACCGTGCGCGTGCAGAAGCCCGGCGAAGAAGCCTACGATCGCCGCATCCAGAACCTCGCGCCCTCGGGCGTGCTGGTCCGCCACTGGGGTGCGCTCATGCACTTCGCCCCCGGCGCCCAGCAGGCCAGCCAGCA
>DATIDO010000627.1:0-6516 GCA_035456245.1 Polyangiaceae bacterium | reverse complement strand
CGTAGCGGGCCGAGTAATGCGGCCCACATGCCCACATGCCGTCGGTCTGGCCCTCGTAGCCAGCCACCTCCACGTCGGTCGTCGGCTCCGTGCGAGCGCTACTGGGCCTGCTCGCCGCGCTGAGCGCGATGGCCAGGCACCCCCAAGAGAGCACGGTGCGTCTCGACACCACCTGCCGAAGCTAGGCCGAGCCGATGCCACGGCCCAGTCTGATCGTTTTGTCGCGCCCCTCCGGAGCGAGCCGACCCGCTGGCCGCAGCCCGGTCGGAGTGTCAGTAATGCCAGGGAAAGCGCGAGAAATCGCGGGGGCGTTTGTCGACGAAGGCGTCGCGCCCCTCCTGCGCTTCTTCGGTGCCGTAGGCCAGGCGCGTCGCTTCGCCAGCGAACAGCTGCTGACCCACCAGGCCGTCGTCGGGCAGGTTGAAGCCGTACTTGAGCATGCGCATGGCGGTGGGGCTCTTGCTGTTGATCAGCTGGCCCCACTCGAGCGCGACCTTCTCCAGTTCGGCGTGCGGCACGGCGCGATTCGCGGCACCCATCGCCACCGCCTGCTCGGCCGTGTACTCGAGACCGAGGAAGAAGATCTCACGAGCGAATTTCTGCCCGCACTGCCGCGCCAGCAGCGCCGAGCCGTAGCCCGAGTCGAAGCTGGCCACGTCGGGATCGGTCTGCTTGAAGCGCGCGTGCTCTTGCGATGCCAGGGTGAGATCGCAGACGACGTGCAGGCTGTGGCCACCGCCCGCGGCCCATCCGGGCACCACGGCGATGACGATCTTGGGCATGAAGCGGATCAGCCGCTGCACTTCCAGGATGTGCAGCCTGCCCATGCGCGCGAGATCGACCTTCTCACCCTTCTTGGCCTCGTCTGCGCCCTCGTACTTGTAGCCGTCCTTGCCGCGGATGCGTTGATCGCCCCCCGACGAGAACGCCCAGCCGCCGTCCTTCGGGGAAGGACCGTTGCCCGTGATCAGCACACAGCCCACGTCGCTCCACTGCCGCGCGTGGTCGAGTGCCGCGTAGAGCTCGTCGACCGTCTTGGGGCGGAAGGCGTTGCGACATTCGGGCCGGTGGAAAGCAACGCGCACCGTGCCTTGCCGCTTGGCGCGGTGGTAGGTGATGTCGGTGAAGTCCTCGAAGCCGGGGACTTCGTCCCACTCGCTGGGGTCGAAGATGTCGGAGACCTGGCGCGTCATGGGCGGGAGGCTAGAGAAACGGGCTGGAGCAGTCGAGCTGCGGTGGCGCGGCGCCGCGCGGCCGGGCTGACCGTGGAGACCCAGGCGGAGTCGGCGTCGAAGAAGCGCCACGGCTTTTGGGCCCAGGCGCCGGCGTAGTCGACGCCGATGCGCGGCGCGCGCTGGATCCGGGGGCTGGTGTGATTGCGCGGGCGCTCGATCCACAGCGCTCCGCGCGTGAGGTCGAGTCCCGAGTAGCTACGATCGAGGCCCAAGGCCTTGCACAGCAGGCCGGGACCGTGGGTGGGCAACTCGATGCCCGAGACGGGCTCCACGGCGCGCAGCAGCACGGCGTGTGGGACGTCCGGCTCGCGCGTCACCACGTTCAGGCAGTTCCACATGCCGTAGATCAGGTAGACGTATGCGTGCCCCGCTGGGCCGAACATGGGCGCGGTGCGCTCGCTCTTCTTGCGCGCGGAGTGCGCGGCGAGATCTCGCGGTCCCTGGTAGGCCTCCGTCTCGACGATGCGCCCAATCTGGCGTCCTCGAGGCGTCTCGTGGACCAGGTGCATGCCGAGTAGCTCGCGCGCCACCAGCAGGGTGTCACGGGCGTAGAAGGAGCGAGGGAGACGGGCCATGCCGGTGGATTTCTCGTGGGGAGAAAAGCAGACGCCCCGGGAGTCGAACTCGCGGGGCGTCGCGGGTGGGTGAGAAAGAGGCTTACTTGCCCTTGCCGCCGTCGATCAGCTCCTTGATGCTGCCGAGCGAGCCGAGCGCCGTGGAGGCCTCGTAGGGGATGTAGATCTTGTCTCCGGCCTTGCTGGTGAACTTGGAGAAGCGCTCCAGGTAGTCGGAGGCGACCAGATACTGAGCGCTCAGTTCGGCGGAGCCGAGGGCAGCGCGCACCAGCTCGATGGCGCTCTTCTTGGCCTCGGCCACGGCCTTGATGGCCTCGGCCTCGCCTTGCGCCTTGCGGATCTGGGCTTCACGGTCACCGTCCGAGAGGTTGATCTGCTCCTGACGCTGACCTTCCGAGCGGGCGATGCGTGCCTGCTTGTCGCCTTCGGCCTCCAGCACCTTGGCGCGGCGCTCGCGCTCGGCCTGCATCTGCTTTTCCATCGCGCGCTGGATGTCGTCGGGCGGCGTGATGTTCTTCAGCTCCACGCGGTTCACCTTGGTGCCCCACTTGTCGGTGGCGTCGTCGAGCACCATCTTCAACTTGGTGTTGATCAGGTCGCGCGAGGCCAGCGTCTCGTCCAGGTCCATCTCGCCGATCACGTTGCGCAGCGAGGTCTGAGCCAGCTGGCTGACGGCGATGGGCAGGTTGGCGATCTCGTAGGCCAGCTTCACGGGATCGATGACCTGCATGTAGAGCAGGGCGTCGATGGTGAGCGACACGTTGTCCTTGGTGATCACCGATTGCTCGGGGACGTCCAACACGGTCTCGCGCAAGTCCAGCTTGGTTTGGCGGCGGATGCCAATGTCGCTGACCCAGATGATCTCACGCGGCTGATCGAGGAACGGCACGACCAGATTCAGACCGTTGCTGAGCGTGCGCGAGTAGCTGCCCAGCCGCTCGATCACCATGCACTGGCTCTGCTGGACCACGCGAAACCCCTTGAAGATGAGCAGGATGCCGAAGGCAGCCAGCACGAGCAGGAATACGACCATGTTCTCCCCTTGTTTTGTGCGTTGTTGGACGAGCGCACCTCGAGCGAGGGGCTCATGAACTCGACGAGTGGGCCGGCGCTCAGCCGTTCGCGGGCCGTCCGACGACGACCTTGTTGCCCTCGGTTTGCAGGATCACGACGCGTTCGCCGATGGCGAAGCTCTCGCTGCTCAGCGCCCGCCAGCTGTCCCCGTACAGCTTGACGTAACCCGTCTGCGCGCTGGCATCGATGGGTTCGGTGACGGTGGCGATCTGTCCGATCATGCCGTGGGCGCCCGTCTTGGGAGAGCGCTTCTCCAGGCGAGGCCAGACGAAGCGATAGAACACGCCGTAGACGCCCAGGAGCCAGGCCACCAACAGGGCCAGCGTCCAGGTCAGGCTCAGGAAGGGAGCCAGCGTGGCCGTGCCGAGGAAGGCAATGCCGGCCGGCAGCATGAAGAACGAAGGGGTGAAAATTTCCAGGATGACGAAGCCCATCCCGATCAACGCCAAGTATACCCAGGTATCCACGTCTTCCCCGCAGTGCGACCGCCCGCCGGTCCCGAGCCAAATCCTACCCCTGGATACAGCGAAGGCCAGATGGGGGCGATTTCTTCGCCTCCGTCTGGCCTTGCCGCTCGCGCCGGAGTCACCGTGCGAGCTTCCCGACACTGCCTCAGAGCTTGCCGAGTGCGATGAGCACCATGCGGCGCAGCGGCTCGGCGGCGCCCCACAGCAGCTGATCACCGACCGTGAACAGCGACACGTACTCGGGGCCCAGCTTCATCTTGCGGACGCGACCCACCGGGATGGTGAGGGTGCCGGAGCAAGCGGCGGGGGACAGGCGAGCCAGGGTGCTCGGCTTGTCGTTGGGCACGAAGTCGACCCACTGGTTACCGGTGCGGATGGCCTCCTCGATGTCTGCGAGCGGCACGTCCTTCTTCAGCTTGATGGTGAGGGCCTGGCTGTGACAGCGCATGGCGCCGATGCGCACGCAGGTGCCGTCGACCGGAACCTCGGGCGAGAGCCCCAGGATCTTGTTGGTCTCGACATGGCCCTTCCACTCTTCCTTCGTCTGACCAGCCTCGACCGCCTTGTCGATCCAGGGGATCAGGCCGCCGGCCAGGGGCGCGCCGAACTCGCTCTGCGGGAAGCCGGGGGCAGTCATGGCTGCCTTCACGTCGCGATCCAGCTCGAGGATGCCCGCCGCGGCGTTCTTGGCTGCAGGCACCGAAGAAAGCACGCCCATCTGGTCGACGAGCTCACGCATGTTCTTGGCGCCGGCGCCGGATGCGGCCTGGTACGTGGAAGAGCTGATCCACTCCACCCAGCCATTGGTCAGCAGTTGGCCCATGGCCAGCAGCATCAGGCTGACGGTGCAGTTGCCGCCGATGAAGTCCTTCTTGCCGGCGGCGAGCGCCTCGTCGATGTTCTTGCGGTTGACCGGATCGAGGACGATGACGGCCTCGGGAGCCATGCGCAGCGTCGAGGCTGCGTCGATCCACAGACCCTTCCAGCCCGAGCCACGCAGGTCGCCGTGGATCTTGGTGGTGTAGTCACCGCCCTGACAGCTCACGATCATGTCGAGCTTGGACAGCGCAGCGATGTCGTTGGCGTCCTGGAGGGGCTTCTTTCCCTGGCCCACGTCGGGGCCGAGCTCGCCAGCTTGCGAGGTGGAAAAGAACACGGGTTCGAAGTGCTGAAAGTCCTTCTCGGCCAGCATGCGCTCCAACAAGACGGAGCCGACCATGCCGCGCCAACCGACGATACCTACGGTGGTCACGATGCAATCTCTCTCTGGATCGGTACGAGCCGCGAGGGCCCGATTGGGCTCGAGGGCCCGAAGGACCGGCGACGCGCGAAATCTCGTCAGAGCCGGTCCGCGCCGCATCCGGGGGGGCCGGCGTGCGAACGCGTCGGGAGTGAACCAGAGGGGGCGGGGCGGCGCAAACAGAGGGAATTTGCGCTTGGCCATAGGGCCGACGAGCGCCCGGGGCACGTTTCCGTGGCGTGAAGGAGGGTACTCGTCGACAGGTACCGTCCAGTCGCGCTTCGATCCGACGGTCGTCCTCAACGAAAGGCAGCAAAGCATGATGAAGAAGATGGGTCTGCTGGCCGGTGTTCTCTCCCTGACCATGGTGTCGAACGCAGCGGCGGCCGAGGAGGTGCCGTCGCGCGTGGGAGGTCACCTCGGCCTGGCGGTACCAATCGTGACCATTGCCGATCCGGTTCGGAGCATCGGGGCGGATTACACCATCCTCGGCCTGGTGACTGGTCTGAACTTGAAGCTCAATCAGCGCTGGTCGATCGACTTCGAGACCGTGGCGTACAGCAACTTCTGGGGCGGTGGAAACATCAGCTCGATCGTGATCGATCCGGGCGTGCTCTACTCGTTCGACTTCGCCACCGTTGGCCTGCGTACGGCCGTGCATGTGACGCAGACCCAGAACTGGGGCCTCATCCCGATCATCGTGAAATCGTTCCCGCTCGGCGAACTACCCATCAAGGCCTACATCGAGCTCGATCTACCGGTGTTCTTCAACGAGACGGGCGCTGCGCTGACGGTGCAGCCGCAGGGCGGCATCGCCTTTTGAGTTCGGAAGAAGGGGCTCGGGAAAGGAAAGAGGGCTCGAACCTGGTGGTTCGAGCCCTCATTCGTGGTGACGAGTCGCGCTAGCTCACTTGATGGCGAGCATTTCCTGGTAGGTCGGCAGCGGCCACAGCGAGTAGTCGAGCACCGTCTCGAGCGCGTCGACAGCGGAGCGGACGTCGGCCATGGCGGGGAGGATCGAGTCCTTCGCGTACTTGGCGCCGTCCAGATCCTCACCGGGGAGATCGTTCAGGGCCTTCTCCAGCTTGACGTTGGCAGCCTTGAGCGAGCCGAGCAGCTTGGTCACGGTGGCCAGCGACTCGGTGTCACCCTCGACGCCAGCGGCCTTGGTGGCGGCGACGTTCTGGGCCAGCACGGTCTGGTAGGACAGAACGGCCGGGAGCACCTGGGTCTTGGAGATCTTGGCCAGGGTCTGACCCTCGAGCGAGACGTTCTTCACGTACAGCTCGACGTGGATCTCGTAGCGAGCGTGGAGCTCGGCGGGAGTCAGCACGCCGTACTTGTCGAACAGCTCGATGACCTCCTTGGTGTTCAGCACGGGCAGGGCGTCGACGGCCGTACGCAGGTTCGGCAGACCGCGCTTCTCGGCCTCGGCGCGCCACTCGGCGGAGTAGCCGTTGCCGTTGAAGATCACGCGACCGTGCGTGTCGATGATGCTCTTCAGCACCTTCTGAGCGGCGTCGCCCAGCGACAGGCCAGCAGCCAGGCTCTTCTCCAGCTCCGTCGCGACGAAATCACACGACTCGGCGAAGATGGTGTTGAGCGCGGTCTGCGGCTCGTTGATGGCCTGGTGACCACCGACGGCGCGGAACTCGAAGCGGTTGCCGGTGAAGGCGAAGGGGCTGGTGCGGTTGCGGTCACCAGCGTCCTTGGGCAGCACGGGCAGCGTGTCGACGCCGAGCTGCAGGCGACCCTTCTCCTTGGACGAACGAGCACCGCCGGCCTTGATCTGGTCGAACACGTCCTGCAGCTGGTCGCCGAGGAAGATCGAGATGATGGCCGGCGGGGCCTCGTTGGCGCCCAGGCGGTGGTCGTTGCCGGCGTGCGCGACGGCCACGCGGAGCAGGTCGCCGTGCTTGGCGACG
>DATIDO010000626.1:0-9675 GCA_035456245.1 Polyangiaceae bacterium | reverse complement strand
GAGTTGATCAGCCGCGTGCGCGAGCTGCGTGCGTTGGCTGCGGCCGACGAACGCTACGGCGAGGAGCTGTCGCGCCTGGAAGAGAAGACGGCCCGGCTGGCCCGCGAGGTTTTCTCGAAGTTGTCACCGATGCAGAAGGTGCAGCTCTCGCGCCACCCGATGCGCCCCCACGCGCTCGACTACATCAACGCCCTGTTCGACGACTTCATCGAGCTCCACGGCGATCGCCGCTTCGCCGACGACCCAGCCATCGTGGGCGGCCTGGCCACCTACCACGGCCGCAGCGTGGTGGTGATGGGCCAGCAGAAGGGGCGCACCACGAAGGAGCGCAAGATGCGCAACTTCGGCATGCCGAACCCGGAGGGCTACCGCAAGGCCATCCGCCTGTTCGAAATGGCCGATCGCTTCGGGCTGCCCGTCATCACCTTCGTCGACACGCCGGGTGCCTTCTGCGGCATCGAGGGCGAGGAGCGCGGACAGAGCGAAGCGATCGGAGCTGCCATCGAGGTCATGGCCGGCCTGGGCGTGCCCCTGGTCGCCACCGTGATCGGTGAAGGTGGCTCCGGCGGCGCGCTCGGCCTCGGCGTCGGCAACCGCGTGCTAGTGCAGGAGTTCAGTTACTACTCGGTGATCACGCCGGAGGGTTGCGCCTCGATCCTGTGGAAGGATCCGAGCAAGGCCCCGGACGCCGCCGCGCGCCTGAAGATTACGGCGCCGAACCTGCTCGAGTTGGGTGTGGTGGACAACATCGTCCTCGAGCCGCCCGGTGGCGCCCACCAAGATCACGCGGCCGCCGCGCGCCTGCTCGACGTAGCGTTGTACGAGAATTTGAGGCCCTTGCTCGCCCTGTCTCCGGACCAGCTGCGCGAGGACCGCTACCAGCGCTTCCGCCGTCTCGGCTCCTACATCGCCTGACGCGCTTCCTTTCCCCCCTGGTTCTTTCCACTCCCATCGGCTCGGCCTCGCCGCGCACCCCACGAGACATGTCTCTGCTCGCCGGCATCGGTACCCTCGACGACCTCGACCTCTCGAACCAGCGCGTCTTCGTGCGCCTGGACCTGGACGTGCCTCTCGCCAAGAGCGGCGAAGCCGTCGACGACGCACGCCTGCAGGCGGCCCTGCCCACCCTCCGCAAGTTGCTCGACTCCGGCGCTCGCGTCGTGGTCGGTGCCCGCTTCGGCGAGCTGCGCACCGGCCAGGGTGGGTTGCCGATGGATCAGGCCCCCAGCATCGAGCCCGTGGGCGCTCGCTTGGCCGAGCTGCTCGGCGTCGAGGTTTTCCTGCCGGACGGCTGCAGCGGTGACTCGGTGAAGCGGGTCATCACGAACCTGCGCGAGCGTCAGCTCTGCTTGCTCGAGAACCTGGCGTCCGACGAGGACGCGGGCAGCGGCGCCGAGGCCTTCGCGCGCGTACTGTTCGAGCAGTTCGACATGTACGTGGGTGACGCGCCCCGAGCGCTGTCGTTCGAGTCGGCCACGACCACCATCCTGCCGCGCTTGTTCGAGCGCCGCGTCATGGGTGAGCTGCTGCGTCGCGAGCTCGCCGGCCTCGTGCACTTCAAGTCCGGCGGCGCTCGCCGTCGCCTGTTCATCTGGGGCGGCAGCAGCCTGTCGGAACGCTTGCCGCTTCTGCACAAGCTCCTGGGGCCGACCGACCGGGTTTACCTGGTCGGGGTGGCCGCCAACACCATGGCACGTGCCCTGGGTGGTACGACGGGGCGCTCGACGGTCGAAGAGACCTACCTCGCCGGCGCGCGTACCCTGGCCGATCAGCTGGGGGATCGCCTGCTCCTGCCCAGCGACTACGCCGTAGCCGACTCGGTGAAGGCGACGGAGTCGCGTGTTGCCCCGGCTGGACAGCTGCGCCCCGACGACCTGGCCCTGGACCTCGGCCCGAACAGCCGGGACGCGCTGGCGGCAGAAATCGCCGCGGCTCCGGCCGTGCTGTGGTGCGGAGCCGCCGGCTTCCATCGCAACGAGGCATTCGCCGCGGGCACCCGAGCCATCGCGCGCGCGCTGGCCGAAACCTCGGCCTTTACGCTGGTGGCCGGTGACGATAGCGTCGCCGCCGTTCAAGCCGTCGGAGCGGAATTCCTGCCCGGCATCGATCTCGTCTCTGCGGGCGGTCAAAGTTCGCTCGCGTTGCTCTCCGACAACAAACTGCCAGGGCTCGAAGCCCTCCGAGGTATCGTCAATGACTCAAAGGAAGCCCCTGATCGCCGGTAACTGGAAGCTGAACGCGGGAGGCCAGGACGGCCTTACCCTCGCCGTCGAGGTCGCCGAGGCGACGAAGGGCGTCCGCGGAGTCGACGTGGTCGTGTCGCCGCCCTTCACGGCGCTGGCCGCCGTCTCGGCCGCGCTCGAGGAGTCGGGCAGCGCCGTCGAGGTGAGCGCACAGAACTTCTACCCCAAGGACAGCGGCGCGTTCACCGGTGAGGTGAGCGCTCCCATGCTGAAGGCTGCCGGCGTGAAGTGGGTCATCATCGGCCACAGCGAGCGCCGCCAGTTCTTCGGTGAGACCGACGCCATCGTGCGTCAGAAGGTCGAGGCCGCTCTGGCTGCCGGGCTCACCCCGATCGCTTGCATCGGCGAGACGCTCGAGGAGCGCGAGGCCAGCAAGACGCTCGAGGTCGTGTTCCGTCAGCTCGACGCCTTCGCCGATCTGTTCGCCAAGGCACCGGGCGTCGGCGTGATCGCCTACGAGCCCGTCTGGGCCATCGGCACCGGCAAGGTCGCCACGCCCGAGCAGGCGCAGGAGGTCCACGCGGCCATCCGCGCCCGCCTGGTCAGCCAGGTGTCGGCCGAAGTGTCCGAAAAGACCCGTGTTCTCTACGGCGGCAGCGTGAAGGCCGACAACGCGCGAGAGTTGCTCGGCCAGACCGACATCGACGGCGCCCTCGTGGGCGGCGCGTCGCTCGTGGCCAGTGGCTTCGCCCAGATCGCTCAGGCAGCGCAGGGCTGAGCCCGACCCCCCAGGCCCCGGCCCACTTCGTCGAAAGAACAGTCCCATGCTCGAGATCCTCGAAACCCCTCTCACCGTCCTGCACATCGGCGCGTGCCTGATCCTGGTGCTCGTCGTGCTCATCCAACCCGGCAAGAGCGGCGGTCTCGGCGCGTTCGGCGGTGCGAGCGCACAGCAGGTCTTCGGTGGCCGCGGCGCAGGAAACTTCCTGACCAAGGCCACCTGGATCACCGCTGGGACCTTCTTCGTCACCAGCATCTCGCTGGCCTACCTGTCGTCGTCGACGACGGACAGCCTCGAGGCCAAGTCGAAGAAGACGGAGCAGGTCGGCGCGCCCGCCGAGCCCGCCAAACCGAGCAAGTGAGCCATTCACGTCGCGCGTGAACGTCTGAATCGAGCCGCGCCGCTGCTCCTGCTCTGTCTGGGGCAGCTGGCCGTGCTCGGGTTGGCCCACCGGCTCGACCCGGTCAGCATCAGCGACGACGACTACGCGCGCGTGGTGATCGCGCAGCGCTTCGCCGAGGCAGCCTCCCTGGATCCGAGCGGAACCAGCTGGCTGCCTCTGCCTTTTTGGCTCACGGGCGCAGCCATGCGGCTCTTCGGGGCGAGCCTGCTCGTCGCCCGCTGGGTCCAGGTGGCGACCTCGGTGGGCGCCGCTCTGCTGCTGTTCGGGGCAGCCCGCCGACTGGGTTGCGGTCGTTGGTTCGCCGTGGCGAGCGCACTCCTCACAGCGCTGCTGCCCACCCTGCGGCCGCTCCAACTCGCTACGGTCCCCGAGTATTGGACAGCGGCGCTCGCCACCTACGGCCTGAGCACCTTGGTCGTTCGGCCTTCGGAGCCCGACACATCCACGAGTCACGAGTCGATCTTCGGCGCGCTCGCGCTGGCTGCCGCCACCCTGTGTCGCTACGAGATCTGGCCGCTCGCCGGAGGCTTCGCGATCGCGTGCCTCACCTGGCGTGACATCGGGCGCCGTGGGGCCGCTCTGCTGGCCTGCGCGGGCATGCTCGCCTGGTGTGCCCACGGCTGGTGGGCTCATGGCTCGCCGTTCTTCTTCATCGCTCGAGTCGCTCACTACAAGGCGGCCTTGGATGGCGGCACCGCCAGCTGGGGCGAGGCCTTGCTCGGCTACCCCGTTGCGCTGCTGACGCGGGAACCCGAGGTGACTGCGGCGTGCTTGGCGGCCGTGGCTTGGGGCGCCTTCCGAGGCCGCGTGGCGCTGCTACCGCCCCTGGCTCTGGGGCTCGCCGTGCTGATTTGGGGCGACGTTCGCGGAGGCACCCCCACTCACCACCCCGAGCGCGCGCTGCTCACCTACTGGATGCTGGCCGTGCCGCTGTCGCTCGCGACGCTCACTCGCCTCGCAGGTCGCTGGGGACGACGTGAGACCGCGGCGTTGGTGCTCGGCGCGGCCCTCGTCGCGACCGGAACGTACTGGCTGCGCGCGCGCCGCGAGCCCACCTACTACGTCGAGCGTCACGATGAACAGGCCATCGGTACCTTGGTGGCACGACAGCTCGCACCGAGCGAACGGGTCACGCTGGCCACCGACGACTACGGCTACCTCGCCATTCAGGCCGCAGCGGGTCACCCCGACCGCTTCGTGATCGCCGATCATCATGATCCGCGCGCGCAGCGCATCACAGCCTCGCCGGTATCCCACGCCTTCGCCGTGGCGCGCGCGAGCGGCACTCCCTACTTGGTCATCCCCGTGTGTTGGGACCTGGATCAGGTGGAGACGCTGACGCACTCGGCCGACTTCCGACTGGTTCGCCTGAAGTCACCCTGAGGCGGCCCACGAGCCGGCCCGGGGATTGTGGCCCCCGACCGAGCCCCGGGAGGGAAGAGCTTCCTCGGCTGCTAAGATGCGCCCCCATGCGCTTTCGCTCTCTCGCTCTTCTGATCCCCGGACTGCTGTTCACGGTGCTCGCCTGCTCGAGTGGTGAGGGAGACGCCGACGGCGGCGCGGGCGATGCCGACAACGACGGCTTGGGCGGCGCGCCCGGTCTCGAAGATCCGGGACTCGGCGGACCGGGTGACGATGGGACTGGCTACGGTCGCGCGAGCTTCCGTTTCGGAGCCAACCTGGGGCACCCGAACCCGAACTTCGACGACGCCACGATGAGCGATCTGGCGGCCGAGAGCGGCGTCCGCAGCATTCGCATCAAGTACCCCGAGTACCACTTCGCCGAGTGGGGCCAGGAAATCGAGGTGAACGACGCCAAGCATTACGCCAGCGTCGGCATGAGCGAGCACGCAGCCTTCCTGATCGGCATGAGCGCCGAGCACTCCACCGCACCAGGCGGCACCCCCTCCTGGGAACTCGACTACTGGATCCCCGCGAATCTCTACGAGCCGATCTTCCTCGAAGACGGCGAGGTGAACCCGGACAACTACTTCGCCGCGTACGTCGCCGCCACCATGGAGACCTACTCGCCGTGGGTGAAATATTGGGAAATCTGGAACGAACCGGACTGGGTGAGCGACTGGCAAGTGACCGAAACCTGGTGGGACGAGCCCCCGACCAAGGCCCAGCTACCGCGCTTCAACGGCTCGATTTTCGACTACGTGCGCATGCTGCGCATCGCCTACGCGGTGAAGGAAAAGGTCGCGCCCGATACCTACGTGATGACCGGCGGTCTCGGCTACTCGAGCTTCTTGTCGGCGCTCCTGCGCTACACCGACAACCCGGACGGCGGGGCCGTGAGCGAAGCCTACCCGCACACCGGCGCCGCCTACTTCGACGTGCTGAGCTTCCACCACTACCCGCACCTGGTCGAAGACGGCTCGTCGGACGCTGGCCTCGACTCGTTCAGCCAACACCGTGACGATCTGCTGGCCGAGCTCGACAAGGCCAAGGCCGTCGGCAAGGGCTGGATGGTGACCGAGAACGGCGCCTCGCAGCGCGCCATCGACGGCGTCGCCAGCGGCCCCGCCTACGGGCCCAATTACCTGGTGAAATCGATGGCCTGGGCCAAGGCCGAAGGCTTCCTGGGGATCGACTGGTTCACGCTTTCCGATGGGGACGACGCTAGCGATCCGTTCGCCAACATGGGGCTCTACCACGCGCTCGGTTCGCTCTCGTCCGTCGACCAGGCCGAGATCCAGATGAACGGCGTGGCCTACTCGACGGTCAGTCGTTTCCTGGCCGGCGCGCGCCTCGACATCCAGGGGACGGAGGATCTGAACCTACCGGAGACCGCTCGCGGCTACTTGTTCGAGCAGGACGAGAAGCAAGTTCACGTGCTCTGGGCACGCACCGATGACGATGAAGAGGTGGCGGCCACCATCTCGCTGCCCGTCGACGGTGCACGTCGCCTGCATGCGCTCGACTCGGGCGCGAGTGGCACGGGAGTCGAGCTGGCACCCGTCGATGGGGCCCTGCAGCTCGAGCTGACGGGCGCCCCCATCTTCGTGATCGAGCCCTGATTCGCTATTTTTCTGCGCAGGCGGCCGTTGCGTCTTCACGGCGCAACAGCTCGCGCTTGCGCTCGACCCCCCAGCGATAGCCCGACAGAGCGCCGTCGCTGCGAATCACGCGATGGCAGGGGATGATGACGGCCAGACGATTGGCCGCGCAGGCGCCGGCGACCGCGCGGGTTGCGGTCGGCTCACCAATGGCCCGCGCCAGCTCTGCGTACGTCCTCGTCTCGCCGGCTGGGATGTCTCTCAGCGCGCGCCACACGCGCTCTTGGAATGCCGTGCCGCGGATGTCGAGCGGCAAGGCCTCGAAGTCACCGCTCACGCTCGACTCGAGCCAAGCGACCACCGTCGCCACCTGGGCGTCGAACCCCGGCTCGCCCCCCAGCAGCTCGGCCTTCGGAAAGCGCCGCTCGAGTTCGCCGATCAGCTCGTCGGGATCATCCCCCAAGAAGACCGCACACAAGCCCTTGTCCGTAGCGGCCACCAAAATGGAGCCGAGTGAGCACTCCCCCACGGCAAAACGAACGCACAGCCCCTGCGCGCCCGCGCGAAACTGCGTCGGTGTCATCCCCAGCATGTGCCCCACCCTCTCGTAGAATCGACTCGGCGAGCCGAGCCCCAGCGCGAACGCCGCGCGGGTGATCGTCCCTGGTTCCCGCAGCTCGGCCCCGAGTCGCCTTCGAACGAGCGCCTCGCGGTACGCGCGGGGCGAGAGACCCAGCACTCGCTCGAACTGGCGGCGCGTGTGCGACTCACTCCAGCCGACCAGCTCGGCCAGCTCGCTCGAGCTCGGAGCCGTCTCCGTCTCTTCCAGGTGCCGGCAAAGCGTGACGACCGCGTTGGACACGTCCTCCTCCAGCCCTCCGGCGGGAGCGTCAGGTCGGCAGCGCTTGCAGGCACGAAAACCAGCCAGCTCCGCGAGCAGCGCCGACTGGTGGAAGGTCACGTTCTTTCGGAGCGGGCGCCGCGCCGGACAGCTGGGACGACAGTAGATGCCCGTGCTGCCGACCGCGTAGACGAAGCTGGCCCGTCGGTCGCGCTCGACCACGGCCTGCCAACGCTGGGCCTCTGCTTCGGGTGAGCTTTCGACGAGCTGATTCATGGCAGAGTGATTCGGCGCCACCGGGCCTCGCAACCTCCGAACGCAGTAGCGGGAATAGCCGAGCCCTCCGCCCGTCGCCTCCCGATTCTGCTCGTCGAACTCGAACGCCCCATCCTCCCGGGCCGGCCCCGGCCACCTCGCGCACTCGAGGGGCGACGCAAGCGATTGAATTCATTGCCTCTCGTCCCCCACCCGAGGGATTTTTCGGAGTCTCGGGTCACGCAACGGCTGCCCGTGCCCATCTGCACAAGACCGCAAAACGCGGCCCGGTCGGGCCACTGCCCGACACCGTAGAAAGGAAATCCTCGTGAAGCTTTTCATTCGTCCCTTGGTGTTCTTTGCCCTCGTCTCCGCTCCGACCCTCGCCTTCGCCTCGGTGTGCCCATGTGGTAGTGACTGCCCGTGTGGTGAATGCCCTTGCGGTGGCTGAACCGGCTGTCGAAAGAGTGGAGCTGGATGCACTACTCATTCGCGCCCGAGACGGTGAGCGGGCGGCGGTCGAAGCGGCTTTCGAGCTGCTCTGGCCGCCCACCCTCGCCTACGCCACCGCCTTGGAACGCAAGCAGGGCCGCACGGGCGGAGCCGAAGACGTGGCGCAGGAAGCCCTCGTGACCCTGTTCGAGCGTTTGGACGAGTACGATCCAGCCCGCTCCGGACTGGGTTGGGCTCTTTCGATCACCTACTGGCACTCGCGCACTGCCGCAGGCCGGACGCGCCGAAGGCGTGAGAACTCCGGCGATCTGGCGACCGAACGACTGGTGGGGAACGAACCCGAAGCCGATCAGCAGCTAGCCGCCGAAGAACACCTGACTCTCCTCCGCTCCCTCACGGCGTCGCTGACGGATGACGAACGACGCATCCTGGGCCTCGAAGAGGCTCAGCTCGAAGCGCCCGGAGGAGGGCTCGAGTTGATCGCCCCGGCAACGCTGCGCAAGCGCAAGCAGCGCCTCATCGACCGTCTGCGTGGAGCCTTTCAGGAGTTGGCCCGATGACCTCAGAGCAAGCCATGAAGGATCGCCGCATCACGGCCGTGCGTGCCTACGAGCGCGGACGGTTGCGTGAAGGCGCGCTCAACGCGTTGCTCGCGCTGCTCTTGGTCACGCCTGGGATCATCCTGGCGGGCGCAACCGTGAGTTCCCTGTCGTTCGCGGCTCCGCTCGCTCTGCTGGTTCTCGCGGCCAGCACGCGAGGTGGTTCGTTCGCAAAGGTCGCCCTCCCTGCCACGGTGCTGGGCCTGGTGCCGCTCGCGTGTGCACTGGGGGCATCGCACATGGGTCATGTCTGCACCCTGGGGGGGTGTGTCTCGCTCTGCTTGCCGGTGTGTTCGGCCGGCGGTTTGATTGCAGGTGGATGGTTGGGGCGCTTGGCGGCGCGGGACCCGCACCCGCTCCGCACGCTGGCATTGGGCGGCTCGCTGTCGGCCTTGGTGGGTGCGATCGGTTGCTCGTGCATGGGCTGGTCGAGCACCCTGGCCATGGCCAGCTCGATTGTCCTGTCGTCTTCGCTGAGCAGCTTGCTCGGCCAGCGCAGCGCCGCCTGATCGTCCTCACCGAACAGGTTGCGCGGCGCGCGCAGCGCTGCCCCGAAAGCGCGCTCGCACCATGGTGCAGACCGACCCACCGACCGATGAACTAGGCCTTCGACAGGCCTTCGACAGGCCTTCGACAGGCCCCTTCTCAGGTTCTGTACAGGCCCTTTCCAAAGCCCTGTACGCCTACACTGCAGCAGTGACGCCGGTGGTCCCCGCGACGCCCGCGACACCTGCGCAAAGGTGTTCGCTTTGCTGTCGGGCTCCTGTAAAAGAGGGGGATCATGAAGCCCATTGCCTTCTGGAAACTCGCCGGCCCTCTCCTTGCTCTGTTCTGCCTGCTTGCGCCCGCCCGCGCCGAGGCGCGGGGCGTCATGCTCATCACCCACGGCGAGACCGCCAAGGACTTGGGCGAGATCGCCCCGGCGATGAAACAGGAGATCGAAGACGGCACGGAGTCGGGCGCCCAGATGGGCTACTGCTACAAGTACTTCGGCCTGTTCTACCTCGACCTCTGGACCTGGGCGGGTCGCCCCTGCGTCCACAAGGGCGACACGATTTGGGATCTGCCCGAGGAGGTCCAGGCCTCGTACGCGAAGATCGCTCCCGACCAGTTGAAGAAGCCCTTCTTCTACTCGTACCCCGAAGGTCTTTGCATCGT
>DATIDO010000625.1:0-11421 GCA_035456245.1 Polyangiaceae bacterium | reverse complement strand
TACGACGACGCCCTCGACACCTTCGGCGTGCACGCCGTCGGCGGCACCCTGGGTGCCTTCGTGACGGGCTTGCTCGCGACCAAGGACGCCAACCCGAACCTGGCCGGCGACAACATGAAGGCCATCATGGAAGGCAACATGCTGTGGCTGGAGCAGCTCAAGGCCATGGGCCTCACGCTGGTCCTGTCGATCGTGGCGACCGTCGCCATCGCCTACCTCCTCAAGATCACCATCGGGCTCCGCCCGTCGGCCGAGGACGAGGAGAGCGGTCTGGACGTGACCGATCACGGCGAGCGCGGCTACCACCACGAGCACGCCTGATAGGAAGGCCCGCGAGGGCCGGTGACGGAGGCGTTCTCTGCTTCGGCAGAGGGCGCCTTTCGTCATTTGGCTCGCGTCATTCGGGAGGCGGAGCCCATCCCTCTTTTCGAGGCACGTTCCTGCCAAGGTCGCGAAGCGGTGGGAGTTTTGTTCGCCGAACGAGGAGGGCTAGGGTGGGCCGGTCCGTCGGCGTTGGGGCTCCACTTGCTCTCCCGCAGCGGCCGAGTACGAAGGTGCCCCCGATGTCGACCCCTTCCGACACGAAACCGGATCCCGAGTCGGCCAAGTCGCAGGAATCACCGGCGCAGGCCGACGAGATTACCACGCTAACCGAAGCTGAATTTTCGCTCCCCTCCCATCCGGAGCTCCCGCTCAGCGAACTCCACGCTCCGTCTCGACCGCCGGCCGCCCCGCCGGGAGGCAACCCGTCGCAGGGTCCGGTCGACCCGGGCGCGGCGGAAGAAGAGGGGCCACCGTCCAGCCGGGATTCCGGCGAGGTCATCGATGGGCATGGCCGGCGGCCCACCGGGAAGCGCCTGGCTGCCTTGTGCCTCTCGGCGCTCGGCATCGTCTACGGCGACATCGGTACCAGCCCGCTCTACGCCTTGCGCGAGTGCTTCGCTGCGCAGCACGGGGTTGCCGTCACCGAGGCCAACGTTCTCGGTGTTCTGTCGCTGATCTTCTGGGCGCTGACGATCACCGTCTCGATCAAGTACGTGGCCTACGTGCTGCGCGCCGACAACCGCGGCGAGGGCGGCATCCTGGCGCTCATGGCCCTGGCGACTTCCAAGAGCCAAGCCATGGGCGGGCGGCGCATGGTGATGGTGCTGCTGGGCCTGTTCGGTGCTGCCTTGCTCTACGGCGACGGCATGATCACCCCGGCCATCTCCGTGCTCAGCGCCGTGGAAGGCTTGGGCGTGTCGCAGCCGGCGCTGATCCCGCTGGTCAAACCGATCACCATCGTCATCCTCGTCGGCCTCTTCTTCTTCCAGAAGTACGGCACGACCAAGGTGGGACGTATCTTCGGACCCATCACGGCGCTGTGGTTCATCGTCATCGCCACGCTGGGGGCCTGGCATGTCATGGCCAACCCCCACGTGCTCTTGGCCTTCAGCCCGCACTACGGCGCTGAGTTCTTGATCCACAATCGGCTCATCGGCTTCTTCGCGCTCGGCTCCGTGCTGCTGGTCGTGACCGGAGGCGAGGCCCTCTACGCCGACATGGGACACTTCGGCACCCGACCCATTCGGGTGACCTGGTTCGCCTTCGTGCTGCCGTCGCTCTTCCTCAACTACCTGGGCCAGGGCGCGCTGCTGCTCGACCACCCCGAAGCGGCCGAGCACGTCTTCTTCGAGCTGGCACCTGCCTGGGGGATGCTCCCGCTCACCATCCTGTCGACGGTTGCCACCATCATCGCTTCCCAAGCGCTCATTTCGGGGGCGTTCTCGATCACCCGGCAGGCCACGATGCTCGGCTACTGGCCCCGCGTGCGGGTGAACCACACGTCCGAGCACGAGATGGGCCAGATCTACGTGCCCAGCATCAACTGGATGTTGATGTTTGCCACCATCGCGCTGGTCCTCACCTTCGGTTCGTCGTCGAACCTGGCCGCGGCCTACGGCATGGCGGTGACCACCACGATGGTGATCACCACGGCCCTCGCCTACATCGTTGCCGTTCACGTGTGGGGCTGGCCGGTCTGGCAGGCTGCCCTGCTCACCACGTTGTTCATGGTGGTCGACTTCGCCTTCTTCGGCGCCACCTTGCTCAAGTTCATTCACGGCGGTTGGGTCCCGGTGGCGGTGGCCTCGGCCATCCTGCTGTTGATGACGACCTGGAAGCGCGGCCGGGTGCTGATCGCCGAGCGCGTCGTGCAGGACATCATCCCGCTCGAGGACTTCTTCGAGGTCATGCGCATCGAGCGCCCCGCGCGCGTCCCGGGTACGGCGGTCTTCATGACCTCCAACTCGGACGGTACGCCCCCGGCGCTGATGCTGAATTTCCAGCACAACCGTGTGGTGCATCAGCAGGTGATCCTGCTCACCGTGGTGACCGAGCCCGTGTCGTTCGTACACAACCACGAGCGCGTCAGCGTCGAGGACCTTTCGAACGGCTTCGTGCGCGTGGTGGCCCGCTACGGCTTCATGGAGGTACCCGACATGCGTCAGCTCCTCCTGCGCAAGGACACGCCGACCCCACCCATCGAGCACACCACCTTCTTCATCGGCCGCGAGTCGCTGAACATCGTCGACTCGAAGGGCATGGCCAAGTGGCGCAAGCGGCTGTTCTCCTTCATGGCGCAGAACGGCGTGCGCGTGACGTCCTTCTTCAGCCTGCCCTCCGATCGCGTCGCCGAACTCGGCGGCCAGATCGATCTCTGAGCCACCGTTTCAGGCCGAGGCCTCCACTAGGTACGTAGGAGGGCGTCGCAAAGCGCACCGCTCCGCAGGCCGAGCGAGGACACCGTAAGTTCCCGCAGCGAGGCCGAGGAGCGCAGGTGCGCGTTGCGACGGCCGACGGAGTTCCCGCAGCGAGGCCGAGGAGCGCAGGTGCGCTTTGCGACGGCCGACGGAGTTCCCGCAGCGAGGCAGAGGAGCGCAGGTGCGCGTTGCGACGGCCGACGGAGTTCTCAGGGGAGCCCAGCCGTCACCGCGACGAGGTACCAGGTCGAGTGGGGTAGCCACTGTTCGACCCAACGCCAGTTGCGCCAGCAGTTCTCGGGATCGCCGTTGGCGTAGGTGAGCCACTCGAACCCGGCTCCCGAGGTGTCGGAGCCGGTGATGCCGTTCGAGATCCCCCCGACGTGGGTGCCGTTCTGGGCCTTGTCGCCGCAGTAGGCGGGCGGATTGTTGCGGCCGAAGCCGTTCA
Source organism: Polyangiaceae bacterium (assembly GCA_035456245.1). Taxonomy (GTDB): domain Bacteria; phylum Myxococcota_A; class Polyangia; order Polyangiales; family Polyangiaceae; genus NIC37A-2. Next base: position 8,232 of record DATIDO010000625.1, on the reverse strand, counting down.
AGAACGAGATGTCGCGCGGGTTGTTGCCCAGAATCCAGTCGAGCTGGGAGGCCGCGAAGGTCTCGTCGGCGTCGGTGGTTTCGCGAGCGCAGCCGTACTCTCGTGCGAGGGCAGCGCGTCCGATGCGCATGGCTGCCGAGAGCGAGGCGAGGCGGGCGTTCTCTCCTTGCCACCAGTAGTTGCTCTCGTTCTGGTGCGGGACGAAGAAGCTCGCTTGGACGGTGGCGCCCACGTTCACGTGCTGCCGGGCGTAGCCGTAGGGGTTGGCGGCGCCCGAGGTCACCTCGAGCAGATAGTCGAGGTGCTTGGCGACGGCGTCCAAAGCGGCGCGGCGCCGGGTCTCGTCGGTCTCGAGCTCGGCGTAGCGAACGAGGGCCACGACCGGTAGGCCGGCGTCCGAGGCGTGCCAGAAGGGGCGGCTGCCGCCGTCCGCGACGAAATAGCCTTCGGGGCTCAGGCGCGAGACGAGCGAGCTGGCCCGGGTGCGCGCGTGGTCCAGGTAGCTGGTGTCGTCAGCGGCCGCGAACAGCTCGGTAGCCGCGAGCAATGCCGTGTAGTCGTCGATGATGTTCTGGGTGCCGTCGTTGGCGTAGGCGTTGCCTTGGGTGAGCAGGTGAGCGAAGCCGGCTCGCGCGGCTTCGAGGTATTCGGCGGGTGAGTAGGCCCCGGCTTGGCCCAAAGCGGAGACGCGGGCGAGGGCCGCGACGGCCATGCCACCGCCCTCGCGCCAGGCGGCCTGGTAGTTCGCGTTCTTCACCCCGTCCTCACCGTCGAAGGCGCAGATCTCGCGTTGCGCGAGATTGCCGGACCAGTTGTCGAACACCGTGGCGTAGAAGTAGCCGGACGAATCGAGCACGCGCACCAGGTAGTCGGCGCCCCAAGCCGCCTCGGCTGCGAGGTCGTCCAGCAGGCCCTGAGCTGCGGACGAGGAGGCAGAACGATCGTGGACCCAAGCGAGCGACCAGGCCACCAGCGGGATCTGCTGGGGGTTCAGGAAGTTCGCGTAGGACAGGTGCGAGAGGTACTTGGAGATGTCGCCGGATGCGTCGTACCAGCCGCCCTGCACGTTGGCCGCCGCGCCGCCGCCGTAACGCGTGACGCTGGCATCGGCTCCCCACACGTCTGCGTCGTCGGCGCGCGAAGCCTGGAAGTAGTCGAGTACCTCGTCCGCCGTCTCGTCGAACAGCAGTCCGTCGGCGATCGCGAAGGGCGAGGAGTTGGTGCCGTTGGCGCGCAGCACGTAGCTGCCGGCGCTGCGGAAGCCGGTGAAATCGGCCAAATAGTGTCGGTTCGTCGAGTCCCAGGCGGTGAAGCCGACCTCCTCGGTCAGCTCGGCCTGCAGTACGACCACCTGATCGGTGGAGCGCACCAGCTGAAAGCTCGTCAGCGCGCCGCTGGCTTCGATCACCGCGCGCTTGGCGTGAGCTCCCGAGTAGCCCACGTGGTTGGTGTGGAACGAGACGGTCACGCCGGCGTCGGTGGCTGGAGCGAGCGTGAGCCCCGACGCAGGCGGGAGTGTCTCCGGAGCGCCGCTCGGACAGACGTAATCACCCACGCTGGATGTGCCGCCGCTGGCCCCGTCGTCGTTCGCAGCGTCATCGGCGCCGTCGTTCGTGCTGCCTCCACAGTTGGTGGTGCACGCGTCGGCGCCGTCGTTCGAGCCGCAGGCTGCCAGTGTGAGCAGCGAGATGCCGGTGGTGAGCAGAGCAAGGAGCCCGAAGGAAGAGGTGCGAAGCGAGCGCGTGCGCATGTTCGGCCGCTCCCACGACTCGCCCGCTTCGTCGAGGAAGCGGTTCGAATAGCCAGAGGTATCGCTTTCACGACGGGTCGGGCCGAGCGGGGGGCCGCACGGCTGCGCGAGCGATCACGAGCGCAGGAGAATATTCCCGTCTGCGTTCACGCTCGCGGTCCCCGACGGATCACTCGGCCGGGATGGCCTGCTCGCTCTGCCCTGCAATCGGAACGACGCGACCGTCCTCGGTCTTGCGCCCGAGTCGAACCACGTTGCTCGGCAGCTCGAGCTGCGCGCTGCGACGCGTTTGGTAGGCGGCGATCTTCTCGCGCGTCGCTGCGATCTGCGTCTCCAGCGTCTTGTCGGTTCGGTGCAGGCTGGTCAGCTGACGCTGCTTCAGCTCCAGCAGCTCCAGGCGCTTGTTCTCGATCGCGAACTCCAGATCGCGGCGCTTCTGACTGGCGTCCTCCAGGCGCTCCTGCTGCAGGCGCAGCGAGTGAGCGTAGGTCTTCACGCGGATCTTGATCGAGCCACCCGGCTTGTTGGCGTCCAAGTCGTGGAGCGCGGCGGTGGGCGTCTTGGAGGTCTGCAGGATGCCGTCGATCAAGCCATAGGTCGGTGCGTCGTGACCACACTTGAAGCTCGACAGATCGAGCACGGCGACGTTCGGATGATGGGCGGCGAACACCGCGCCCCACACCTTCTGCGAGCTGTTGGCCGAGTAGTTCTCGGGCCAGACGTGGTTCAGCTCGAGCGGCGTCTTCATCACGCCGCTCTCCAGTTCGGCCTTGAAGTAGCGCTTCAGGTACTCGGCATCCTTGGGGATCGAGCGCACGCTGAGGATGGGGTAGCCGAGGACCTGGAACTCCTCGGGGATGCCGTGGTTCAGGCCGGGATCGGAGTGATAGGGACGGTTCAGCACCAGGATGGCGATGCGATCCTCGGCTTCGACCGTCTCCAGGATGGCGCGGCCCTTGTCCTGCAGGTCTTCGTCGAAGGCCAACAGCGCCTTCTGAGCTTGCTCGCAGGCAAAGTCGCTCTCGTCCTGCGTCACACCGAGGCGCTCACCCCAGGTCAGGAACATGCGGTGCGCCAGCAGGTGCGGCTCTGCGAAGCTGAGGGCAGGGGCGAGGTACTCGATGCCGCGCTCGGCGAAGAAGTCGACCTCCTTGGTGAAGGCCGCCTTGATGACGTCGGGCGTGCCCGCGACGATCGGGCAGGAGGTGTTGTCCATCGTGTCCGCCACGAACGAAGGCACGTGGGTCAGGATGGGGAAGAAGACGTAGTTCAACCCACGGTTGCGATCGGGGTTGTGGTGGTGGAAGAGCAGGTTGTGCACGTGGGACTGCACGACCTTGCTGGGGAAGCAGGGATCGATGGAGCCGTAGCGGGCACCCTCGACGAACATCTCCTCGGTGGTCTCGTCGGAGAACAGCACGTTGGATCGGCCCAGGCCCAGAGCCTCGAAATAGGTGCGGAAGAATGGCGCCGTCGAGTACATGTTCAGCACGCGCGGCATGCCGATGCGGATCTTCTTGCGTCGCGCCGCCGCCTCGGGGCTGGAGCGTTCGAAGCCACGGACGTAGTTGGTGCGCTTGACGCGCAGCAGCGTCTGCTCGACGCGCACGTCTTCCTTCGTGCTGCCGGCCTCGGGTAGAGGCTCGGGCCGGTAGAAGCTCTTGAACGCCAGCTCGGCTTCATGGCTCACCACGTTGGGGAACTCGGCAGCCGTCTTCTTGCGCTCGGCCATCAGCGAGAGCATGGCGTCCTTGCTCTCCACGGTGCCCTTCTCGCAGGAGAAGCCCGAGATGTAGCGGCTGGACGAGCCGTCGGGGCGCTTGGTGTCGATGAAGGTGCGCTTGCACTCGTTGGGACAGAAGTGACAGACCGTCTCTTCGTCGTTCTTGGTCGTGTACTCGAGGTTCAGCGTGGCATCGATGCCGATGAAGCGTGACTTGCCCGAGCGCTGGTAGCGCCGCAGCGTCTCCATGGCGGCTCCGATCGCGCCGGCCTCACCCGTGTGCGGGTGAACGTAGACCTCGGCACCCGGAACGCGCTGCTTGATGTAGTCGACCTGCGCCTTGACCGCGGCCAGGTTGTATTGCGTGCCACCCTGCAGCACGAACTTCTTGCCCAGCGAGGCGAGGCGAGGGATCTGCACCACGTACTGCCAAACGTTCTTGGGCAGCACCTGCGCCAGACCAGCGAGCAGCTCTTCCTTCTGGTAGCCCTCCTTCTGGAAGTTCACGCGGTCCGTGTCGAGGAACACGGCGCAGCCGTAGGAGAACTTGGGGGCCAGCTCGGCCTTGAAGGCGTTCTCGGCGTAGTCGGTGACCTGAATGCCGAACTGATCGGCCATGGCCTGCAGCAGCATGCCGTTGCCCGCCGAGCAGCTGTTCGACAGCTTGAAGTTCTGGATGTCACCGTTCTTCATGAACAGGACCTTGATGTCCTGCCCACCGATGTCGCAGATGACGTCGACGTCGCCGTAGAAGTGCACGGCGCTCATCATGTGCGCCACGGTCTCGACGATGTTCACGTCGGCGAGCACCGTCTCCTCCAGCACGTCCGCGGCGTAGCCGGTTGCGCCGAAGCCCAGACACTCCAGGGTGGCGCCCTGAGCATCCACGCCCGCCTCCAGCTGCGCGAGCAACTCGCGGGTGTCCTGGATCGGGTTGCCTTTGGAGAGCTGATACGCCTTGGCGATGATGGTCCCATCCTCACCCACCAAGACCGCCTTGGACGAGGTCGAGCCACCGTCCAGGCCGATCACGGCTCGCACGACCTGACCGGGCTCCAAACGAGCCGGCACGAACTTCGGCACTCGGTAGATGTCGATGAAGGACTGCGTCTCGAGCTCGTCAGCGGAGAGCGGAGGCCCGGCCTGTTCACCGAGGCGCGCGCGGCGGCCGTTGTGGATGAAGTCGAGCAGGCGCTCGACACCCACGAAGCGACCGACGGAAGGATCCGACTCGGCCAGCCCGAACACCGCGGCGCCGAAGGCCGCGTAGAGATCGGCATTCTGCGGAACGAAGATGAGCTCTTCGATCGGGATGTCCTTCGGGTAGTCGTAGCCGCGCGAGATCCAGGTCTCGGGGATGCGCTGGCGCCAGCAATCCTGGAGGAAAGGCAGGTAGGTGTTGGGGCCGCCCAAGAGCAGGACGCGCGCCTTCAACGTGTTGCCGCGGGTGAGCACCGACAGGTTCTGGTTGACGATGGCGTCGGCCAGGGAGTTGAGGACCTCGTCCTTGGGGATGCCGGTCTTGACCAGGTTGACGATGTCGGTCTCGGCGAACACGCCGCACTTGGCGGCGACGTGGTGCAGCTTGGAGTCGTCGAAGCGCAGGCTGGTGGCGAAGCCTGGTTCGGCTCCGACCTTGATCATGCACTTGTCGATGGTGGCGCCGGTGCCGCTGGCGCACTTGTCGTTCATGGACGTCGTCGCGGTCTTTTGACCGGTGTTCGAGTCCTCCTTGAACATGATGATCTTGGCGTCCTGACCGCCCAGCTCGATCACGCTCAGTACGTCGGGGTGCTTCTCCTCGACGGCCAAGGTGACGGCGTTCACCTCTTGGACGAACTTGGCTCCGGTCGGCGCACACAGGGGCCCCGAGCCGCTGCCGGTAGCGAAGATGCGGAAGTCACCGGGCACCCGATCGGGGAACGCAGCCAAGATGGCCTGGAGCAGCTCGAGGCACTTCTCCGGTTGCTTGGTGTGGTGGCGCTCGTAGCGGTGCCACAGGACGTCCTTCGTGTCGGGGTCGATGACGACGGCCTTCACCGTCGTCGAGCCCACGTCCAAACCGATGACCAGCTCGTTCTGCATGCCGCTCTCGTGTCCTGGGGATCGAAAAAACCGTGGGTCTGTCGCACCCGCGACGAGGGGCCGCCCCCCCGGCGGACCCACCACTGACGTTGACGTCAGTGTGCGTAGCGTAGGGCTTGAGATCGCCCCCAGGCAACCATCCCCGGGGGGGCCCAGGGGCGGCGAGGCCGATTTCTCGGGGATTGGGGGGCTCCGAGGAGCGTCCGGGGGGGGGCGACCCGGGGGGCGCCGGGGGGCGCAGGGTCCCCAGGGGGGCCGCGGCCGGGGGGACGAGGAGGTGGGCCGGGCGAACCGAGCCGCGCGAACCAGGGCCACCGGACCAGGGCCAGCCGAACCAGGGGCGCCCGAACCAAGGCCGAGCGGACGCGACGGCTGGACCCGATGGCTGGACCCGAAGGTTGGGGGGGCGGTTGCAGTGCTCGTTGGTCGGCGAGGTCTTGTGAGTCGCGCGCGGCTGACGCACCGTGAAGCCGTGGCTCCGAGCGCCAACAAGCCGCGACCCGAGAAGAAGACGCGTCGCGCCGGTCGAAACGTCGTTGCTCGGGCTCCCATCAGCCGCGCGGAACGTCGCGAGCAAATCTTGGCGGCGGCCCAGAGCGTGTTCGCCAAGCGTGGCTACGCGCGCTCGACCGTCGACGACATCGTGGCGGAGGCAGGTGTTGCCCGTGGCACCTTCTACCTCTACTTCGGCGACAAGCGCGATGCCTTCTCGGCTTTGATCGACGCCTTCGCGGAGCGCATTACCGCTTCGATCCTGCGCATCGACGTGGAGGAGGAGGGGCGCCCGGTTTCCGAGCAGGTGATGCAGAACATCCGCGCGATTCTGCGCGTTTGCCTGGCCGAGCGCTCGCTGACCAAGATCCTGTTTCGCGACGCGGTGGGCGTCGACCCCGAGTTCGAGCGCAAGCTGGGGACCTTCTACGATGCGGTGGTGCAGCTGCTCACGGAGAGCCTGAAGGACGGACAGGCGCTCGGCGTGGTGGCCGATGGCGAGCCACGCGTGCTCGCGCACCTCACCATCGGCGCTTTCAAAGAGCTGCTCTACCAGGCCGTGACGCTCGGGCTCTCGGAAGCGAGCGCGGATGCGCTCTCCGATCAGGTGTTCGCGTTCCTCAGCGCGGGCTACCTACGCGTGGAGCCGGAGTCCGCGTCGCGACGCCTGCGAGCGCGCTGACGCTTCGCGCGCGCCCGAGCACGCCTCGAAGGGGTCGACGCATTGCGTGTGCGCGAACACGCTTGGAAAAGAAGAGTCGTGCTCGGCGAGCTCTCGTGCCGAGTGGTGCGAAGACACAGTGCGGAAATATATCGCGTCTCGATGTATCTGCGCGTGGGCACATGTGGGCAGCGAAACAGTCCCGTCATGCGTGACGGGGTCGAAAGTCACCCCAGAATGTTTCTGGAATATTTCTCGCACTGGGGAATTCCCCCAAATTCCTTGCAAATCGTCCTGGTAGCGGATCCAATGGGCGGCTCCCATCGAAAGGCCGGGCTGCTCGCTGGCGGCTCCCGAGCCGGAGCTTCGATAGGTGGGCGAATCGTGCGGCCGTTTGAGCAAGATTGCCGTGGATTTCGCCGGTTGGCCCGCTAGGTTCGCGGCGTCTTTTCTCCCTCCAATTCCCCCCCGATCACCATGTCCGATTCAGTTCGTTTCGACAGTGCCGCATCGAGCACCGAGAGCCTGGCCTTCGTCGAAGGTCTCTACGCAGACTTCCTTCGTGATCCCAACTCGGTTCCGGCCGACTGGCGCACGCTGTTCGAGCGCGCGGGACAAGACGCTTTCGCCGAGCAGCCGCAGATCGGTCCGAGCTTCAAGGCACGCTCCGTCTTCAACTCGGGTGCGAGCAGTGCCAATGCGAGCAGTGCCAAGAAGGCGAGTAACGGCAACGGCAGTCACGCACGCGTCTCTTCGGCACCCGCAGCAGCCGGTCCCGTCGACGCGTCGCGCATGGCTGTGCTGCAGGATCGAGTCGACGCACTGGTCCGCGCCTATCGCGTCCGTGGTCACATGGTCGCGCAGATCGATCCGCTCGGTCTGCCGCGTGGTGAGCAGCCCGAGCTGGAGCTCGGCTTCTACGATCTGGGCGAGTCGGATCTGGATCGCGTCTTCTCGAGCCGCACCATCTTCGGCGCCGAGTCGCTGACCCTGCGCGAGATCGTCCACCGCCTCAGCTCCACCTACTGTCGGTCGATCGGCGTGCAGTTCATGCACATCGACGACTTGGAGGTGAAGCAGTGGCTGCAGGATCGCATGGAAGGCTCGCTCAACCGGGTGAAGCTCAGCCGCGACGAGCAGCTGCGCATCCTGGTGAAGCTGAACGACGCCGTCATCTTCGAGGAGTTCATCCAGAAGAAGTACCTGGGCGCCAAGAGCTTCTCGCTGGAGGGCTCCGAGAGCCTGGTGCCGCTGTTGTCGTTCGCCATCGAGCGCGCCGCGCAGCATGGCGTCAACGAGATCGTCATGGGCATGGCGCACCGCGGCCGCCTGAACGTGATGGCGAACATCCTCGGCAAGAGCCCGCGCAACATCTTCCGCGAGTTCGAGGACGTCGACCCGGAGCTGTACATGGGCAGCGGCGACGTGAAGTACCACCTGGGCCACAGCTCGGACTACGTCACTTCGAGCGGCAAGCGCGTGCATCTCTCGCTCTGCTTCAACCCGAGCCACCTCGAGTAC
>DATIDO010000624.1:0-4690 GCA_035456245.1 Polyangiaceae bacterium | reverse complement strand
TGCTTGCTCATCGGGCGTGGGCCCGGCTTCGGGCAACTCCAGCGCTCGACCGCCATCGAGCGTAGCCACCGCCTGCACGCCGGGGGGCAACGGCAAGGGCGCCGAAGTAGGCACCGCAACACCTTCGCCCAGCTCGACGCTGTCGGGACCGGGGCTGTAGGGAGCACTGACCGTATCGGCGCCGACCGAGATGACCCGCATGGCGCGCATCGGCACCAACGGAGCTTCGACCTGAGCCGGCGGCGCCGGCGCCACGGCCTCGGCTTCTCCCTCGTGCGACTCCGGTTTGTCGCTCATGCGTCCCTCAACAAGGATTGCCCGTAGCGCACGACACCGGTCGAGCGCCCCACGCGGACCCCCGGCTCGAACAGCACGACGGCCGTCGATCCCAGGTGGAACATGCCAATCTCGTCGCCTCGAGCCACTCGAATGGCTGGATCCAGCTGCGTCACGCCAGCCGGGACGGCGGGCTCGGGCACGAAGGTGACGCTGATGCGCCCCACGATCGTCGCGCCGACGAGGATGACGCTGACGCGGCCCATCGACTCCGTGTCGATGCACACGCACACGCGGTTGTTTCGAACGAAAAGCCCGTCGATGTGCGCTTCGCCGATCGAGTTGACCGGATAGAGATCGCCAGCGATGCCACGCACGACGCTGACCTGGCCATCCACCGGCGAATGGACCCGGTGGTAGTCGCTGGGCGCGAGGTAAACGACGCCGAACTCGCCTCCACGGTAGCGCGCGCCATCGGCGCCATCACCGACCAGCTCGGCCACGTCGTATCCTTGACGTTTCACTACGATGCGTCCGCCCGCATCGATCGGTCCCACCGCCGATAGCTTGCCATCGGCAGGTGAGACGATGCGGTCGTCGGAGATGGGACGAACACCCGGACGCAGCGGACGCGTGAAGAACGCATCGAAGCTCGGATAGGGGCCAGCGCTCTGGGCCTCGCCCAGGTTCACCTCGTAGGCCGAGCAATATGCCTTCTGCACGAAGCTCGAAACTACGCTGGGCAACGGCTGCTCACACAATCGACCCACGACTCGACTCAAAGGAACGCGAGGGAGTGCCCGGATCAGTTGGGCCGCAGCAAAGGTCGTAACGCTCACCGGATTTTCTTCCTACACGGACGCCGCCCAGTACCCGGGCGCGCGCGAGTCTGCATGGTAGGCGCGCGGTCGAGATGGGGTCAAATACGCGGCATCGCTCAGCTTCCGCCCTCGGCTGGGACCTGGGCGGTCACTCCCCCCCGCGCACGGGCAAAGTTCGCGTGTGCAGGCAAAGTGCGCGCCTCGACGGATCGCTGGGCAGAGGCCCCGACGCTGGGTCCGGTGGGCTCTTGGCGTGATGGGGCTGGCCCTCGCAGGCCACTTCAGGAAGTAGTGGATCGAGCGACAGGGCGTGGGCAAAGAGCGCGTTCGGATCGCTTGCCTCCTTCGCGCCCTCGGCCGTCCCGAGGCCGACTGCTCCGCCCCAGGCCCCCGGTACGTGCGACACGCTAGCCGGATCACCCACCTCGACGGGGATGCTCGTGGGCGGCGTCCGGGCCGCCAACCCCGTCAGCGCCAGGAAGCCACCGTGCGCCCCCTCGATCTCCCCGACGGGGGGCAGGAGAAGCGGCCAGTCACCCTCGCCCGCAGCCAAAGCCGCTCGGGCCACCAAGAAGCCCAGATAGACAGCCCCGGGTGCGGTCTCCAATTCGGGCGCCCCTCGCTCCCGTGCCTCCGCCGGCCAACCCTCGACGAACAGCAGCTCGACCAGCCGCTCGACGATCGCGCGCCGTCGGCCGTTCGCCTGCGGCTTCAGCTGATCCGGCTCCTGACTCTGCCCCGCCTCGGCGAATCGGCGCTCCAAGTCGGCCCGCCAAAGCACCTGCCAATCGGCCAGGCCCAGCCCACTCACCCCCCGCAGCGCCGCCTCGGCGTCGCGCGCGCCTCCGCCGAGCTCACGCAGCAAAGCAGGCAGCGCCTCCTCACCGTTCCGCTCCAACCAGTAGCCGACGAACGAGGTCACCTCGGCGAAGGCGATCCCGGCGGCATCCGCGCTCGGCAGCATGGCGATGGACGGGCCCAACTTGTCGACCCCGACCGAGCGCCCCGAGCGCTGCGCCTGGAAGGCGACCCGAGACGGATCGGGATGACCATCGAGCAGCCGAGCGTCACGCCAGCGCGTCTCCTGTCGCTTGGCCACGCCCTCCTGCAACCACAGCGGCGCGCGCTCCGCCGTGGCGCGCGACAAAACGAGGTGAGTGATCTCGTGCGCCAGCGTGTCTTGCCAAGGGTAGCCGCGGCCCGTGGCTCGCGGCGACAGCATCGTCACGCGTCCCCAGCGCGCCACCGCAACGGTACCGGTCGTCTCGGCCGACTCGAGAGGCAAGTCCGACACGGCCGACAGCGAAAAGGCGTCACGAACCAAATCGAGCCGGAGCGGCCGCGGCGCGGGCGTGCCCAAGTCCTTTTCGATGCTGGCGCGCGCGCGCGCGATGCCGTCGACCAAGAGCGGGAACAGCACCTCGTCGTTCCGATCCTGAAATCGGATCCAGATGCCTCGCTCCCGATCCTCGAGCACACGACCGCCGACGGTCGCCCCGGCGCAGCGCGCCGCGAACGCCGCCAGCTCGGACGACGCCTGATCGTTCGAGGTCGCGCTGGCGCCGAGCAGCACCGTGGCGCCCTCGCAATCCGCCCGATAGATCGCCAACCGCGCGCGCGCGCGGCTCGCCGCCACTCCGCTGGCGTGCTCGAGCAAGCGCTCGGCGTCGTCCAGCTCCATGCGCAGAATGCTCAGCTCGGCGGCGGCGACCAAGGTCTCCGACGGCCAGCGCACGGCCAGAGGCAACGGCGGGTTGGCGCGCCGCCACACCAAACGAGCTGCAACCGCCGCCAGCGGGACGACGATCAACACACCCAGCAATGCCAGCCAACGGCGCCTCATTGCAGCTCCTCCGCATAGCGGGCGACAGCCGGCGCCAACGCGCCGCTCTCCCGTGACAAGCCGCGCTGCACGCGCTCGCGGAAGCTGCGCCCGGCGTCCTTGCGCTCCGTGGGCACGCCCACTTCCTCCGAGGCCAGCTCGCGACCGTCGGAACCTTCGCCGCCCCGCTTCGACTCCGACGGTTCGCCGAACGCGTCCTCCAGCTCGCGCTGCGCGCGCTCCGCCGTGCGCAGACCACGTTCACTCTCGCCTGCCTCCAGGGCCTCGGCCGCCTGCCGCATCGCTCGCGCTGCACGCCGGAGCGCCTCGGTGCTCTCGCTCGGCAAGGGAGCTTCGCCGCTGCGACCACGCTGCGCCAGGCGCTCGGCGCGCTCGGCCAGATCGCGCTCGCGCTGGGCGGCTCGCCCGCTGTCGGCCGGGTTCGAGCCGCGGGAACTCGGACTCGCACCGCGCTCGGCGGCGGCGATGGCGTCCTTCAGAGCGCGCCGGGCCTGACGCACGTCGTCACCGCGCACGTCCCAAGCGCCAGCCTCGGCGGCGCGCTCGGCTCGCTCCAGCGCGGCGTCGGCCTCTTTCGCGCGCAGCAGGACACGCTCGCGATCCCCGCCTTCGAGCGCTGCCGCCGCGGCCTCACCGTGACCTCGACCGAGAGCCGCCTCGGAGCTGGCCGTGCCCGGACCTTCGCCCACGCTGGGCAGGTTGCGTAGCGCGTGCCTCAGCGCTTCGGCCGCCTCGGAGCGTTGGTCGGCGGAGGTGTCGTCGGTCGCAGCACGTCGCGCTTCGTCGAGAAGTCGTTCGAGCGCATCCAGTCCGCTCGCGTGCTCGCGCGCCAGCTCGTCCAGCTGCTTGCCCAGCTCCGAGAACTCGCTCGGCGCAGTGCTGGGCTCGGCCGATGACCCTTCCGATGAGCCTGCCGACGAATCACCACTGGCGGATCCGGTCTCCGTGCCGCCGCTGGAGGAGGAACCACTCGAGCCGAAGCTCGGGCGCTTGTGCCGCAAGCGCGCCGCCAAATGGGCCGCCACGCGCGCCGCCCGCTCGTACGAGCGCTCGGCCACGACGGCGTCGAGTCGAGCCAAATCGCCGAGCGCCAGCTCGCCGAGATCGGCGCCCAGGCTCCCCAAGCGGGAGAGCCGACGCGCGCCTTCTGCCGCCATGGTCAGCTGATCCTGGAGCCCCTCGCGCGCTCCAGCTCGCTCCGGCACCTCCAGCAGCGCGCGCGCCGCCAGTTCGATCTCCTCGAGCGCTCCCGACAGATCGACGGCCGTCGCCTCGGCATCCTTGCGGGCCAGCTGCCGCAGCAGGGCGTCGGTGGCCAGCACGCTGGCCTCGAGCGTCGACTGATCGCTGCGCGGCGCAGCGAGTAGCTCCGCCTGCCCTTCCAGGAACTGGAGCGAGCGCGCCGCACCCTCCGTCTCGGCCAACCGTTCACGAAGCGCGTCGAGCGACTTCGCCAAGGCGGCGCGGGCCTCGCCCCGCGCCGAGAGCGCGCGCTCTCGGCTCAGGTGATTGGAGCGCAGCTCGGCGACCAGCGTGGCAACCAGATCCGAACGGTAGCGCTGGAGCGCTTCGTAGCGGCGGGCTCGCTCGGCGCCGATGGGCTCGGGGGTGAGCGTGATGACCGCACTTTTTCCCCAGTTCGGTCCGTCGATGCCATCGGCGTCGCGAGCCTCGATACGCAAACGAACGGGCAAAAACGCCCGCTTCAGGAAGGGATGGTGGCGCTCCAGCGCGTAGCCACCCTGCTGCG
>DATIDO010000623.1:0-3705 GCA_035456245.1 Polyangiaceae bacterium | reverse complement strand
GTCGAAGTGCCGGACGTAGGCCTCGACCTCGGTAGCGATGCTCGACCAGCTGCGCTCGATGAATTTGGGCTCGCCCGTCGTCCCGGAACTGGTCTGGATCAAGGCTGCTTCACCGGTGGCGTCGGACTCGGGGCTGCCGATGGCCTGGAGTGCGTCCAGGGCTTCGCTGCCATCGCCGAAGATTAGCCAGCGGCAACCGCTGCGCTCTGCGCGTCGGCGGCAAGCATCGAGAGGGGTGTCGACGGCCAAAGGGAAGAGTGTCCCGGAGCGCTGCCGGGCGTAGAGGCAGAGGGCGAGCCAGAGGGCGCGGTCCGTCAGGCGGACGGCGATGCGTTGGCCCTCGATGCGTGCGAGCTGCGGGTGGACAGCGAACGAGGAAAAGCAGCACTCGAAGTACGATTGGTCGTAGTGGTTCTCGTCGACGTACAGCATGTTTCTCAAGCTCGCAGGGTGTTCGTGACGGTGTGCTCGAAATAGTCGAGCAGGCCGCCGCCTCGGATCTTCTTGTCGAGCAAGGACTCGACGGGCAGCTCGGAGGCATCGCAGCCCAGGCGCGCGATGCGCTGTGGAGCCGTCACGCCGGACGCGGCGTAGGCGTCGAGCAGAGTCCGGGCGATGTGCCAGAAGCGGGCTTCTGGCAGGTGCTGGTAGCGATGCAGCAGGAACGAGACGTCGGCCAAGTTGAAGACGTAGGCGCAGTCGGTGAACAGCTGGCGCAAGGACGCGACGTCAGCCATGCGGTAGCCATCGTCGTCGGGAATCTCGGAAAAGTAGGGGTCGATGGCGGCGAAGTCGGGGACGCGTTCGGGCGCGCGGAGGTAGTCCGGAACGAACTCGGTGTCCTCGTGGAAGTCGCGCAGGGCAATGCGTTCGGGCCAGCCGTCGCGATGGATGAGAACGAGGTTCTGCGCGTGGGACTCGAAGGCGAAGCCGTGGTGGACGAGCAGATGCCAGAGGGGCAAGAGCGTCACCTCCAGCAGCCGGGTGGCCCAGCGTTCTGCGCCGTACTGCTCCAGCCATTCGGCGACGAAGGGGCGTCGATCCGCCTCGACCAGAGTGAGCGCCGTGAATGGCACGGCGCCTTGGCCAGGCTCCAGGTAGGCACACACACTTTGGCGAAAGACGACGCCCAGTTGTCCCTCGAGCGTCGCGCCGTCTCCGCTCGGCGAGGCCAAATCGGCGGGACCGGCGTCGTCGCCCGGCACGTACAGGATGCCGGCGTACTCCTCGAGCAGCAGGGGGCGATGGCTCGGAAGGAAGTATCCGTCGGCTTCGGTCTCGCTGCGAAGCCAGCGGGACAGAGAGGGTGCGGAGCAGACGAAATGCGGACGGAGCATCCGCGGCGAGGAGGTGCTGACGATGTCCAGCGGGAGCTTGACGTGGGGCTTGCGCGGAGCCGTGACGTTGACGAGCGTGCGCAGCGACTGGGAGGCCCTGTACAGATCACCGGCAGCGCCGAGCGGGACCAGCTCGCCTGTGGCGAAGGCGCGCCTCGAACGTGCCGCGAAGGCCCGACTCGAGGGTGTCCGGCTGAGTTCGCGCAGCTGCCAAGGGTGGACGGGCAGTAGCGAGTGCGTCTCCCAGGGCAGGTTCAGTCGCCGCATGCGGTCCTGGAGCGTGCCCAGGACGTCAGACCCGAGCTCATGACGCCAGAAGGACTCGTCATCGGTCGGGAGCGCAGCGCGAAGCTTGTCGCGGCGGACGGCGAGCCACTCCAACCGGAAGGTTCGTCCCGCCTCCGGGCCGTAGTCGCGATGGTCCTGGAGGGAGAAGCCGGTGCGGCTCTTGAAGCACGGGTGGTACTGGTGACCCTCGTGAATGACCGACTCGAGCTCCTGAAAGCCGAGCTGGCGGCGTGGCGCGTGGCCCAGGTTTTCCGAGTTCCAGCGGGTGAGTTCGAGCGTTTGCTCGAGTTCACCCAGCAGGCGCTGTTGGGCTCCGATGGGGAGTCGGAGGTCTCCGACCAGCTCGCGCGTGGTTGCTGGGGTGGCTCCATCCGCTCCCAGCTTCTCGATCGTGCCTTGCGCCACGCGAACTCGGTCGAAGGCCCCGCGTGTTGCCAAGCAACGGTAGCGCTGGTCGCCTACCTGGAAGTCGACGATGTGGTCGTAGAGGAGTGGGGTTTCGGAATGTGGGGTGCTGCCGAGGCGTGGAACGAACTCGCTCGGGACGATGCGTTCGAAGAGCAGCGCCTCGACGAGCTGTCGCACGACTCTCGACTCGGCTGACTCCGAAGGCAGCGGGTGCAAGTGAGGGGCACCGTCGCTCTCACGACGGGCGCTGGTCCGCCCCTCCTGTATCCCCTCCGCCCACATGCGGAGCGATATTATGAAAATGAGAGCCACTCGCAAGACGGATCTGCGAGAACGGATCAAGGCGGCCAGTCGGCCGATCTTCGATCAATCTGGGAGAGTCGCATGGTCGAAGTAAGTGCCTGAAGTAGATGGGCTATTCAGAAGTGGCTGTCTGCATTCTGCGACAGGTGACCAGATGAGGCTGAATTTGGCTCGTTCAATATCGCGAACAGAAGGCATTATCTGTGCCTCGCGTAGTGAATCGTTCCGAGCGATACGAACGACGATAGCCTTCAACGCCGAGGGATCGGGCGGGCTCCCATTCTAGGAAGAGCTTGCGCCCTTACGGGCGCGCCCAGAACTCGAGGAAGAAGCGCACGGGGCCGACCGGTTGGATCCGGTGTCGCCGCTCGGGCTCGATGATCCCGGGGAGGCCCGGGGTGAGAACCCAACTGGTGTGACGCTTGGAGCCCGACGGTGTGGAGGGTTCGTCGCCTCCTTCGAGCGAGTACAGCAGCTTGCCTTCCTCGACCACCAGGCGACCCCACACGTCGGCCTTGGTGTCGTGATGGCCGAGCAGGCTGGCCGGGATGGAGTCCTGGTCGAACGTCGCCGTGCGGTGGGCCAGCACCAAATCGTCGGGCAGTCGCGGCAAGTCACAGAAGTTGCAGTCGAGCGGCATACCCAAGTGGGCGGTTCGACCTTCCTCCGAGAGCACCCAGGGGCGACTCACCAGCGGCGGCTTGTGACGTACGTGCTGGGTGTGACCACACTCCAAGCGAGCGACCCAATGGCCCTCCTCGTCCTGGAAGAATTCCGCCGTCTTGCTGATCGCCATCTGCCCGCCTCCCTGGGCGCACGCTAGATCCGATCGCCCAACGCGGCTACCGTGGGAATTCGGTTCGTGGATCCGCTCAGCGCAGGAACCGAGAGATAGCCTCGTACCAAACGTCGGCCATGGCGGCGTAGCCCGCGTCGTTCGGGTGGAGACCGTCGAACAGGTAGTCGTCGCGGTACTTCGGGTTCTCCTGAAAGGCCGAGTAGTGGTCGACCAAGACGATGTGTTTTCCCGAAGCGACGCGGGCCGCGACGAGTTCGGCGGTGGCCGCGTTGTAGGTCTCGACCGCGTCGTTCAGTGAATCCGTTCGCGTCGGGATCAGCTGGGCGACGACGAGGAGCGCGTCGGGGGCACCGATGAGGAATGCGTCAATCACCCGCGCGAGGCGCTGGGGCGCGCTCGCTACCTCGAGCTCGCTGTTCAGGTCATTCGTGCCGATGTGCAGGAGCACGACGTGCGGGGTGAACTTGCTCGTGTTGGCGGGAATCAGCGGCAGGAGGCCTTTGCGCCCGCCGAGCGGCTCGATCACGTAGCCCGAGTGTCCGTCGTGGGAGTCGGGGAAGGACACCGACT
>DATIDO010000622.1:0-5686 GCA_035456245.1 Polyangiaceae bacterium | reverse complement strand
AATCGATGACCGTCTCGGTGCTGGGCGGATCCATGGTGAAATGGATCGCGTAGGCCTTGGTCGGATCGAACGCGGGTGTGCGATTGGGGGCCAGATTGAACTCGACGTCCTGCCACGTATCTGCAGGTAGCGAACGCTGCCCCACCGACGCGTGAGCCACACAGTCAGCGGCCGGACAGGGCTTGGTGTGGGACTCTTCGTCCTCGACCGAGACTCGCAGCACCGTGGCGGTACTGGTCGAGCCGCGAGCACGGAACTTCAACTTGGTGTACGCCGAGATGTCGATGGACTCGACATCGGTCGTTTGGTTCAGGGTGACGTAGACACCGAGCCCCCACGAGGTGGGACCGAAGGCCGTGGCCTCCACGTGGAAGGCGTGGTTCGTGGCGTCCGCAGGATCCTCCTGCACCATGGCCGCCATCGATGCGGCGGCCCAGGTCCCGCCGTCGACGCCGGTGTCGATGAATCGATCCCAACCGCCAGTGAACGGGCCGTTTGCATAAACGGGCCCCTGCTCGAGATCGTCCACGGTGGCCACGATGGGGACGTCGCCGCCTCCCCCGCCGCTCGCCGAGCCGCCAGTCAAAGGAGCGCTACCGCCCGTGGCGGCTCCACCGGTCAGCGCGCCTCCGCTGGCTGGGGCGGTCCCGCCCGTCGAGCCATCCCCCGGATCGATCAAGTCCGGACCGTAGGGAGTACAGTGCGGCAGCGCTGCCACAGACAGCGTGACGGCAAGGAGGAACCGCTTCACCCGATGAAGGCTAGCTAAACACCCGTTCGAAACAATTCAATGCTAGCGCTTCCTCCGTCAAACTGGAGGAGCCCTGCCGGCCGACTGAAATCCTCCACTCCGACTGGCCGGCTCGGTTGGCCCCTCGAAAAGGGGGCCCCACGAACGGCCCGCCAGCCGAGCGGGGGCCTCTCGCAGACAAAGCAAAGCCACGGGCATGCGCCCGTGGCTCCTGCTTTCATCGATTCATCACATCTGACGGATGCGACCGTCGACGCCCAGTGCGGCCTCACGCACCGCTTCCGACAGCGTCGGATGGGCGTGACACGTGCGAGCGAGATCCTCGGAGCTGGCTCCGAACTCGATCGCCGCGACGGCTTCGCTGATCAGATCGCCTGCGCGCGGCCCGATGATGTGCACGCCCAAGATTCGATCGGTCTTGGCATCGGCGAGGATCTTCACCTTGCCGTCGGTCTGATTGAGCGCGCGAGCACGACCGTTCACGCTGAACGGGAACACGCCCTTCTTGAAGTTCACGCCGCGCTCGCTGAGCTGCTCCTCGGTGCTACCGACGGTCGCGATCTCGGGGTGCGTGTAAACGACGCCAGGGATGGCGTTGTAGTTGAGGTGACCGTAGCCGGTGACGATACCCTCCACGCAGGCTACGCCCTCTTCCTCGGCCTTGTGCGCCAACATGGCTCCGCCAATCACGTCGCCGATGGCGTAGATGTCGCGAACGTTGGTGCGGTAGTGGCCATCGACCACCACGAAACCGCGCCGATCGG
Organism: Polyangiaceae bacterium; assembly: GCA_035456245.1. Classification (GTDB taxonomy): domain Bacteria; phylum Myxococcota_A; class Polyangia; order Polyangiales; family Polyangiaceae; genus NIC37A-2. The sequence continues at coordinate 4,171 of DATIDO010000622.1, read as the reverse complement.
TCTCGACGCCCACCTCGGCCAGGCCCAGACCCTCGGTCGTCGGCCAACGCCCGGCGGCCAAGAGCACACGATCACACTGGATCGACTCCTGACCCTCGATCTCGACGATGCAGCCGTCGCCGTTGCGGCGCGCCGACGTCACCTTCGAACCGAGACGGAAGTCGAAGCCCTGCTTCTTGAACAGCTTGAGCGCCTCCTTGGCGATCTCCCCGTCCATGCCAGGCAGGATGCGATCCAGATATTCGACCACGGTCACCTTGGCGCCGAGGCGACGCCACACCGAGCCCATCTCGAGCCCGATGTAGCCTGCGCCGATCAGCACCAGATGCTTGGGCACCTCCGGATAGGAGAGCGCCTCGGTGCTGGTACCGATCTTGTCGCCGTCGAGCTCCACGCCCTTCAGCTGAGCCACCACGCTGCCCGTGGCGATCACGATGTTCTTGGTCGTGATCTCGGTCTTCTGACCGTCGGGACCGCTGACCTCGACCTTGCCCGGAGCCAGGATCTTACCCTTGCCCAGGTAGCGCGTGATCTTGTTCTTCTTGAACAGGAAGTCGACGCCGTTGGTCAGGCCAGCGACGATCGAGTCCTTGCGGGCCATCATCTTGGCCAGGTCGAAGCCGACGTCGCCGACGGTGACGCCGAAATCACCCAGGTGCTCCTTGGCCTCTTCGTAGCGCTCGCTGCTCTCCAGCAGCGCCTTGGACGGAATGCAGCCGACGCGCACGCAGGTGCCGCCGAGCCTCGTGTCCATCTCGACGCACGCGGTGTTGAGTCCGAGCTGGGCCGCGCGGATGGCCGCGACGTAGCCGCCCGGACCGCCGCCGATGATGACGATGTCGTGTTGGCTCATGGCTTTCAGATCTCGAGCAGGATGCGGCTGGGACTCTCGATGCACTCTTTCACGCGCTTCAAGAACGACACGGCCTCACGGCCGTCGACGATGCGGTGATCGTAGGTCAGCGCCAGGTACATGATCGGACGAATCTCGACCTTGCCCGCGACGGCCACCGGACGCTCCACGATGTTGTGGAGACCCAGGATGCCGCTCTGGGGCGGGTTGACGATCGGCGTCGACAGCATCGAGCCGTAGATGCCGCCGTTCGAGATGGTGAACGTGCCGCCCTGCAGCTCCTCCAGCTTGATCTGGTTGGCCTTGGCACGTACGCCGTACTCGGCGATCGCCTGCTCCACCTCGGCGAAGCCCAGACGGTCCGCGTTGCGGATGACCGGCACCACCAAGCCCTTGCCACCACCGACTGCCACGCCGATGTCGTAGTAGTTCTTGTAGACGATCGACTTGTCGTGGATCTCGGAGTTGACCGCCGGGAACTCCTTGAGTCCCTCGATGGCCGCCTTCACGAAGAAGGACATGAAGCCGAGCTTGATGCCGTACTTCTTGGTGAACGAGTCCTGGTACTGCTTGCGCAGCTCCATGACGGCCGACATGTCGACCTCGTTGAAGGTCGTGAGCAGCGCCATCGTCTGCTGCGACTGCACCAGGCGCTCGGCGATCTTCTTGCGCATGGGGCTCATCGCCACCACCTCTTCGCCGCGCTCGTCCGAGACGCGCGGGGCGACCGGCTGCTGAGCCTTGGCGACCGCCGGTGCGCGCTCCAGGTGACGCTCCACGTCCTCCTTCAGCACGCGACCGCCCGGACCGGTCGGCCGCACGTCGGCCACGTCGACGCCGTTCTGCTCCACCACCCGGCGAGCGGCCGGCATGACGCGAGCGAAGGCCTCGGGGGGCAGCGACTTGCGCACGTCGGCATCGTGCTCTTCTTCCTCGGCGGGAGCCGCCTTGGCCGGAGCAGGGGCGGGCGCAGCAGCTGCCGGAGCAGCCGCCTTCTTGTCCGCCTTCTTCTCGGACTTCTTCTCGGTCTTGGCCGGCGCGCCTTCGACGACGCCTTCCTCCATCAAGCCGACCACGTCACCGACGACGGCGTCCTTGCCGTTGCCGATCAGGATCTTGCTGATCACGCCGTCTGCCGGCGCGGGCAGCTCGACCGTTACCTTGTCGGTCTCGATGACGACGATGATCTCGTCGCGGCGGACGCTGTCGCCTTCCTTCTTCAACCACTCGCCGATCTGCACTTCCGTGATCGACTCGCCAGCTGGCGGCACCTTCAACTCAATGGCCATCCGTCGGGATTCCTCGTTCGAACTGGATTCTATGTTTGGTGATTCGGTCGAAACTCAGGAGAAAGCGGCGTCCATGAGACGCTGCTCCTCGAGTTTGTGAGAGTGAGCCGAGCCCGTTGCGGGGCTGGCCGAGGCAGCGCGGCAGGCCACGCTGAGCGGGTACTTGCCGAGTGCGTTGTCGCTGAGCAGGTTGCGGATGTAGCGCCAGGCGCCCATGTTCTCCGGCTCGTCCTGGACCCACACCAGCGGCGTACCTGCGGAGTAAGGCGCCAGCGCAGCGTTCAGCTGCTCTTCGCGCAACGGATAGAGCTCCTCGACGCGCAGGATGGCGATGTCGTCACGCTTGCGCTCGGCGCGCTGGCGCGCCAGCTCGAAGTAGACCTTGCCCGAGCACAGGAACACCTTCTTGGTGTTCTCCTGGCTCTTGCGGTCGTCGCCGATGATGCGCTGGAACGAGCCGTTCGCCAGCTCGTCCAGGGAACTCACGGCCTCGGGCAGACGCAGCAGGCTCTTGGGCGTGAACACGACCAACGGCTTGCGCCAGGGGCGCAGCACCTGACGGCGCAGCAGGTGGAAGTAGTTCGCCGGCGTGGTCGGCTGGGCGATCTGCATGTTGTCCTCGGCCGCCTGGGTGAGGAAGCGCTCGATGCGCGCGCTGGAGTGCTCGGGGCCCTGACCCTCGAAGCCGTGGGGCAGGAGCAGGACCAGACCGCTCAGGCGCTTCCACTTGTCCTCCGCGCTGGAGATGAACTGATCGATGATGACCTGCGCGGCGTTCATGAAGTCGCCGAACTGGGCCTCCCACATGATCAAGGCGTCGGGCCAGTCGAGGCTGTAGCCGTACTCGAAGCCGAGTACGCCGGCCTCGCTGAGAGGGCTGTTCTCGATCTCGATCGGCGCCTGGTCGGGCGACAACTTGCCGAGCGGCAGGTAGCGACGGCCGTTCTCCACGTCGGTGAGGACGGCGTGACGGTGGCTGAAGGTACCGCGTCCGCAGTCCTGACCGGTCAGGCGAACACGCGTGCGGTTCTGCGTGACGAGCGTGGCGAAGGCCAAGGTCTCGGCGGTGCCCCAGTCGAAGCCCTTCTGGCCATCGGCCATCTCCTGGCGCGTCTTCAGCAGGCGCTGGATCTTCTTGTGGGCGTTGAAGTCCGCGGGCACCTCGCAGAGCCTCTTCATCAGGTCGGCGAGGATCTCCGCCTTCACCTTGGTGTCGGCCTCGGGCACGTCGGTCTCGGAGCCGCCGCGGTAGCCCTGCCAAACGCCACCCAGCCAGTCGTGGGTGCGCACGTAGTCGGCGCGGCGAGCCTCGCTCAGCTCGAGCTCGAGGTGCTCGCGGCGCTCGACGGCGATCTGATCGGCTTCCTCACGCGTCACCTCACCGAGCGTGAGCAGGTGCTCGAGGTAACCATCGCGGACGCTCTGACGCTCCTGGATGGCCTTGTAGAGCAGGGGCTGCGTGAACGCCGGCTCGTCCGTCTCGTTGTGACCGTGACGGCGGTAGCCGTACATGTCGATGACGACGTCGCGCGAGAAGGTGCGGCGGAAGTCCATGGCCAGCTGGACGACCTGGGCGACGGCCTCGGGGTCCTCGCCGTTCACGTGGAAGATCGGGATCTGCAGCATCTTGGCCACGTCGGTCGCGTAGGTCGTGGAGCGAGACTGCGCGGGCGAGGTGGTGAAGCCGATCTGGTTGTTGACGATGACGTGGAGAGTGCCGCCCGTCTGGTAGGCCTCCAGCTGGGAGAGATTGAGCGTCTCCTGCACGATGCCTTCGCCAGCGAACGCGGCGTCGCCGTGGATCAGGATCGAGCACTTGCGGGCGCGCGCCTGGTCACCCATGCGGTCTTGCTTGGCGCGGCAGCGCCCCTGCACCACCGTGTTCACGTACTCCAGGTGGCTGGGGTTGAAGCACAGCGAGAGGTGGACGCGCTTGCCGCTGGCCGAGATGTAGTCGGAGCTGTGACCGAGGTGGTACTTCACGTCACCCGAGCCGAAGTACAGCTCCGGATCGACGTCCTCGAACTCG
>DATIDO010000621.1:0-3419 GCA_035456245.1 Polyangiaceae bacterium | reverse complement strand
TCGACTACGACTCGCGCGCCGAATACCTCGTCGCTCTCGGCTCCCAGGTGCACGTCGGCGCCTCCTTCACGGCGCACGCCGTCCCCGAGCTGCGACGCGCGGGCTTCGAGGTCGAAATCGATCCCTCCTATCCGTTCCGTGTGGTCGAGCCCGAGCCACCTTGGGATGCCTGGCTGGAACCCAGCGAGAAGACCGCGTGGTTTCGCGTGGGGCTCGGCATCGAGATCGACGGGCGCCCCTACGACTTGGTCCCTGCCTTGCTCGAGCTCCTGGAGAGCAGCGCAGAAGGCACCACCTGGGCCGAATTGGCGCGCTGCCCGGCGCGCTTTCGGGCCATTCCGCTCGGTGACGGGCGCTTCGTGGTGCTGCCTTGGGAGCGACTCCGACGCGTGCTGGAGGTGTTGGCCGAGCTGCACCCATCGGGTTCGGGCGAGCTGCGACTGCCGCAGAACTTCCTCTTCGACCTGTTGGCCCTGGACGAGGCATTCAAAGTCGAAGGTGGCGAACTGAGGTTCCCTGGAGCCGACGAGCTGCGCGAGCGCGCCCGGAGGCTGGCCACGGGCCCCGGCTTCAGTCCCCGCCCGGCCGCGCTGCGCGCCGAGCTCCGCCCCTACCAGCACGAGGGCCTGATGTGGCTCGAGCACCTGCGCGACGCGGGCGTCGGCGGGGTGTTGGCCGACGACATGGGCCTGGGCAAGACGCTCCAGACCATCGCCTTGTTGGCGCGCGAAAAGGAAGCGAGGCGCATGGACCAGCCGACGCTGATCGTCACGCCCACCAGCTTGATCGGCAACTGGTTGCGCGAGCTCGAGAAGTTCGCGCCCCACCTGCGGGTGCGCGACTACACCGGCCACAAGCGCAGCCGCATCTACGACGAGCTACCCCGCGCCGACGTGGTGATCACCAGCTACCCCATCTTGCTCCGCGACCTGCAGCGGCTCGAGTGCATCGACTACCACTACGTCATCCTGGACGAAGCACAGGCCATCAAGAACCCACGCAGTCAGGCCGGCGGCGCCGTACGTCGCCTCAACTCTCGCCACCGCTTGGCCCTGAGCGGCACGCCCGTGGAGAACAACCTGGAAGAGCTGTGGTCGCTCTTCGACTTCGTGGTGCCGGGCCTGTTGGGCAGCGCCGAGCGCTTCCGTCGCGGCTTTCGCGATCCGATCGAACAGCGGGGCGACACCGAGCGTCTGGAGCAGCTGCGCCTTCGCGTGGCGCCGTTCATTCTGCGACGGCTGAAGGAGTCGGTCGCACGCGATCTGCCAGCCAAGACGGAGCTCATCCGCAGCGTCGATCTGACGGGCGCTCAGCGTGATCTCTACGAAAGCATCCGCCTGGCGGCCGACGCGGACGTGCGGCGGGCCGTCTCGGCGCGAGGCATCGCCGGTTCGGCGGTGGCCATCCTCGACGCGCTGATGAAGCTGCGCCAGGTCTGCTGCGATCCTCGCCTGGTGCGCGTCGAGGCGGCCCGACTGGTGACCGAGTCGGCCAAGTACGACGCCTTTTTCGAGCTACTCGAGCCGCAGCTGGCCGCGGGCCGCCGGGTGCTCGTGTTCTCGCAGTTCACCGGCATGCTGCAGCTGCTGCGCGCTGGCCTGAACGAACGCGGCGTCGACTCGCTCTTGCTCACCGGGCAGAGCCAGGACCGTCAGAAGCTGGTGGACGCATTCGAAGCCGGCGAGGCTCCCGTGTTCTTCATCAGCCTGAAGGCCGGTGGAACCGGCCTCAACCTGGTCTCGGCCGACACGGTCATCCACTACGATCCATGGTGGAACGCAGCCGCTCAAATGCAGGCCACGGATCGCGCCTACCGGATCGGTCAGAAGAAGCCCGTCTTCGTCTACAACCTGATCACCTCGTCGAGCGTCGAGGAGCGCATGCTGGGGCTGCAGCGCCGCAAGCGGCTGCTGGCCGACACCCTGCTCGGACAAGGCGCCGGTGCCCCGCTCGGTCTCTCCGAAGACGATTTGGACGACCTGTTCGCTCCGCTGGATCGAGACGACGCCCTGGGAACCAGCTCCCTTCCACCCCCGGTCCGCTGACCCACTTCCGCTCGCAGCGGACGAGCCCGGGAGTGATGGGACCGAAAATCTCTCCGAGCCCGTTTTCGCCGTCCCTCCGCCACGTTAGCCTTGGCCACCTTGGACCTCTTTCGCCGCTTCGCGTTGCTCCGCCCCAATCCACTCCGCCGCTCCCTGGTCGAGCACACTCGGGGCCGGCACGTTCTCCGCCCCTCCTTGGTGGTCTGTCTGTTCGCCGGCACGACTGCGCTGCTCGGCGGCTGCGGGCAGCTGCTCGGTCTCGACGGCTACAAAGCCATCGACGGCGACAGCCCGAGCGACGACAACGACGACGACATCAGCAGCGGCGGAAGCGGCACCGGTGGAACGCCCTCGACCGCGTGTGAGGACACGGCCGACGGGACCGGGATCGATCGGAACTGCACCGCGGCTCTCCCCGTTTGCGACGGCGGCAGCTGCGTCGAATGTGCAGACGCAACGCACTGCGACGACGACGACAACTGCACGGCCGACACCTGCAACGCTGGCGTCTGCGACCACGTGGCGACCACGCAGCAGGTGTTGATGAATCGGCAGATCAACAACGGCAGCTTCGAGGACGTCACCGTCGAGGGTGGGGACGACTGGGCCACCGGCTGGTTCGAGGAGGGCGGCTCCGACGGAAGCCTCTCGAGCGTACCGCTCACCTACGACTGCACGGACGGCTGCAATTTCCTGGGCAACGACGATCCCTACACCAATCTCGACTCCGAGCAGGGCGCGCGCATCATGTGGCTCGGCTCGTTCGAGAATTGGCAGGACTTGGCGTTCAGCCCGGTGCTGAACGTTCCCGCCAACGCCAACGCGCTGCGTGTCGTGGTCACGACCAAGGTCTACACGCTCGAACCCGTCGCGAACGGCGCGCTGGATACCTACAAGGTGAGCCTCGTCTCCGAGGCCGGTGACGAACTCTGGAACATCTACGAGGGTTCGAACCTGGATGCGCCGGCCGTGGAAACCGACGAGTTCGCGCTCGATTCGATCGACGAGTCCTTCACCGTGCCGCCGGCCTGGCAGTCCGGGGGTATGCCGGTGCAGCTCAAGATCGAGACGCTGAACAGCGCGACCGACGGCACGGACTTCGGTTTCGACGACATCCGCGTCATCGCCGATCTGACCTGCAACTGACAGGACAACGGTGACTAGCGTCGATCGACTCCGTTTGCTGGGCTCCAGCGGCTCGCGCAAGCTGGTCGCTGGTGAGTTCTCGCGTTTGCTGCGCCGCGCCCTGCCGCGTGAAGAAAACAGCGAACTGCTGAGCCGCGACCCCGAACACATCGGTGTCGAGGGTGTGGCCTACCCCTTTTCTCCACGCGCAGCGGCCGTGGCAGTCACGTACTGCCGCACGCCGGCTCG
>DATIDO010000620.1:0-6585 GCA_035456245.1 Polyangiaceae bacterium | reverse complement strand
GCTTGCGCCGGATGCGTAGCCGTTCCTCGATGAGGTTGCGTACGTCCTGCACGTCCTGCGCGTCCATGGGCCGCTCGCTCGTCTCGATCAGGATGTCGATCAGGAAGCACAGGGGGAGCAATAGATCCGCGTGCTCCTCGCCCTGTCGCTGCTTGCGTGTCGCGATGATGCGACCGAGGGTGTTCAGAGCATCGGCGCAGACGGCGTCGTCGAAGATGGCGCCTTCGGGCAGACGGAAGATCCTGTCTTCATCGCGCTCGACGCCGGAAGGGAAGTAGTTCGGGTCGGGGTCTGCCGTCGCGCGCGGCGTTGGTCTCCGAGGTCGGCTCGAAGACGGGCGACGGGCGCGCCAAAGGAGGCCAGCTCCGAAGGTTGCTCCGAGTAACAGGGCTCCCACTATGGGGAGGTCTCGCCTACTGAGTCGTCGCGTCATCCCGTCGTAGCGTTCTTCGTAGCATCCCAGGCTGGTGGCGATGAAGTAGACCCACGCGCCCGCCCGGCCTTCCCGCTCCAACCGGCCCGAGTGCCCGCGCGCTGCCGCGCCGAACGGGGACGCCCAGGCCTGGAAAAACCGGCTTCGTCGGGTGGGTGCGTGGGCCCCGCCCACTGGGATAGATCTGGGAGCACATGCTCAGCTTCGACGAAAGCCGCTGGCCTCTCATTGTCGTCACCTACCCGGAGGACACCACCGAGGCCGAGTTCGTCGAGCACTTGGGCAAGTTGAGCGCCAACATTCGGCGCACGGCTGCGGCGCAATCGCAGACGGCCCTCATCTACGACATCACCTCCGGCTATCGCGCGCCGGCGCGGGTGCGCCAGCAGCAGGCCGATTGGATGAAGGCCAACGCGAGCCAAATCAAGGGCCACTGCGCGGGCATCGCGTTCGTCATGACCTCGTCGCTGGTGCGCGGGGCGCTGACGGCCATCTTGTGGATGAGCGCCATGCCCACGGCGTACACCGTCGTCGCCACCGTGGCCGAGGCCGAAAGCTGGTGCGCCGACCGCTTGCGCGAGAAGGGCGTGAGCGTCCCGTCGCAGGCGAAGCTCGGCTGAGAGCGTTCGAGGCTGCGCCAGTGCGCCGTCGCCGCGCCAGTGCGCCGTCGCGGTGCTGCGCTCAGCCGCCCCGAACTCAGCCGCCCCGAGCTCAGCCGACCTGTGCCTGGCTGGGCGGCTTCCTCGCCATCAGGCGGCGCACGACGCGCGCCAGCATGGCGAAGCGGAAGGGTTTCTCCAGCGCGTCGGCGAAGCCGAACGCAGCGTGGTCGCACATGATCGGATCGTTGGCGTAGCCGCTGCAGGCGATGGCGCGAACGTTCGGATCGATGGCTTGCAGCTCGCGCAGTGTCTCGGCACCGCCTTTGCCACCGCGGACGGTCAGATCCAGGATGACGACGTCGAACGGGTCGCTGCGCTCCATCGCTGCGCGGTAGAGCGCGATCGCATCGTCGCCGTGAGCGGCGCCCTCGACCTTGCACTCCAGCGCGCTCAGGCTGTCCACCAAGAGGTCGCGCAAGAGCGGCTCGTCATCCATCACCAGGATGTGGCCGCCGCCGCCGTAGTGCTCGGAGACGGGCGCGGGCTCTTCGATGGGCGACCCCGGACTGGCACGCAGGTAGACGAAGAAGGTCGTCTTCTCGCCAGGCTTCGAGTCGACGCGGAGGAGCCCGCCATGGCGGCTCACGATCGAGTATGCGCTGGCGAGGCCGAGCCCGTGGTGGCCTGGCTTGGTGCTGAAGTAGGGGTCGAAGATCGCCTCCAGCTGGGCTGGCGCGATGCCGACACCGCTGTCTTCGACGGCGATCTCCAAGTAGTCCCCGGGATCGAGCGGCAGGTTGCCGTCCACCGAACGGACGTTCTGGGCACGCACGTTGATCGAGCCCTGATCGTGCATGGCGTCCCGCGCGTTGATGGCGAGGTTCGAGAGCACCTGCGTGATCTGGGTGATGTCGATCTGTGCCGGCCACAGGTGAGGATCGAGGTCGAAGGTGCACTCGGTGCCGCTGCCGCGAAGGCTCAAGCCGACCGCTTCGCGGATCAGCCGCGCCACCTCGGTCAATTTGCGGACCGGGCTTCCGCCGCGGGCGAAGGTCAGCAGCTGGCGGGTGAGACCGGTGGCGCGCTCGCACGTGCTCTCGATGTCGCTGAGCAGTTCGTGCGCAGGGCTGTTCTCCGGCAGGTGTTGGTCCGCCAAGGAGCTGCTGGCCATGATCACGCTCAGCATGTTGTTGAAGTCGTGGGCGATGCCGGCCGCGAGGTGGCCCAGGCTCTCCAGGCGCTGGCTCTTTTGCAGGGCTTGCTCCATGCCGCGCTGAGCGGTCACGTCGCGGAAGACGAGCACCGTCCCTTGCGAGATGCCCCGGTCGTCCACGATGGGCGCGAGGCTGTCCGTGACGCGATATTCCTTGCCGTCACGCGCGATGAGCAGCGAGTCACCCTCGACACGAAATGGGCCGCGCGGCTCGTGTGTCTCGGGATCGCGCAGGGGCACGACCAGCTCTCGGTTCACGCCGAGGGCCTCGGCGCTGGACCAGCCCGAGAGCTCCTCCGCGGCGCGATTCAGCAGCGTGACGCGACCGGCAGCGTCCGTCGCGACGACGGCATCGCGGATGCTGCGCAGCGTCACCGCCTGCTGCTCGCGAGCGGCCGCCACGCTGCGGTGGAAGTCCACCTCGCGGCGGAGCTGATCGGCCTCCCAACGCGCGCGCTCCTGACTCAAGCTTTGCTGGTACTCGCGCTCCTGCGCCTCGCGCAGCATCCTTTCCTGGCGCTGAATGGCCTTGGTCTTGCGATGCAGATCGACGAACACCGCGACCTTCGACACCAGGATCGGCGCCACGATGGGCTTGAACAGGAAGTCGACGGCGCCGAGCGCGTAGGCCTGCTGCACTTCGTCCTCGACCTGGTCGAAGGCCGTCAGGAAGATGATGGGCACCGAGCGGGACTGCTCGAGCTTTCGCAACTGGCGCGCCGTCTCCAGGCCGTCGATGCCGGGGAGATACAGGTCGAGCAGAATCAGCGCGAATTCCTGGCTTTCTGCGGCCAGGAGGGCTTCTTCGCCCGAGGCGGCGCGGACGACGCGGACATCGAGGCCGTCGAGCAAGGCGTCCAGAACCACGAGGTTGGCGGGACGATCATCGACGGCAAGAACGGCAGTGGCTGGTTGATCCGGCATGGATATTTCGATCATCCCCCTCACTTCCAGTAAGGACCGGCGATTTTTCGGGTCAACTCCGGACGCCGCCCTACCCATCGCTGGCGATACCGTTGACCACGAGGCGGGCAGCGCTGCATCGCCGTGTTCTCGCCCAAGCTGCGCCGTTCACCGCGTCACACGGCCCGGTTCCGGCCCGCCGGGCGTATCTGCATCCATTCGGTATTGCCGTGAAGTCGTCGACCTCGGTAGCCGCGCGCCTACATTGGAAAAGGAGACGATGGCCCTCGATGGCTCGTCCTTCTCCGTGGCCGGATCGCTTTGTCGCCACCCGCGCCGACGCAGACACCTCGGAGGGATCCGCGCCGGCGCGATTCGGCGAGTCTCACGAGCCGGTCAACTTCGGAGCAGGGCCGCCGAGCCCCACCGTCGTGGTGCTTGCTTCGTCCTCCTTCTCGTCGGCTCGCCGCGCGCGGTACGCGGCCTGCTTCTTGCGCGAATAGCGGCTCGTGACTTCGTTCAGGAACGCCGGATGGTGCCGGAAGGCAAAGCGCGCAGCCGCCCGCACCATGGCAAGTCGCTCCCAAACCAGCGTAGTGAGCCGGTTGCGCAGCTCGAGTGCGCTCCGCTCCGCGCCTGCCTCTGCGAGGCTCGCTGGACCGGCCGACTGTTCGCGCAGCCGATCGGCCAGGTGGCGCGCTTCGTCGATCCAGGCCTTCTCGAACCCCGGCAGCTGGCTCAACACGGAAAGCGAGCGCTGCGACAGCTCGGCGTAGTCGTAGAGCGCCGCCGCGATGGCGTCCTGCGACTGGGCTCCCTCGTGCGCTTCGTCGAGGGAAGCCACCTGCGCTTCCGCGGTGGGCAGCTGCTCGTCTTCCACGCACCACTCCAGGTTCGCGCGGAGCTCGCCGAGCACGAACAACGCGCGCTCGGTCGGGGCTGCACGGCTCGGCTCCAGCAGCAAACGGTAGTCCGTCTGCGCGGCCTGAAGCGCCTCGACCAACTCCCGTAGCTCCTCGGCCGTTTCCCGCGTGAATCGTCCTTGGCCGGCCGCTGCGGCCAGTCCGGGACGGACCACCCGGCCCGATGCATCCAACTGAGGCTCCGCGTAGCGCTGCGCGAACCGCACGGCATCCACTGCTTCGCCGATCAACACGTGAAAGGGCACGGGGAGCCGACCCGTCACCTCGCTCGCGTCCAGGGCCCACGCCTTCGCTACCCACTGAGAATTCTTCTGCTTGTCCATCATTGGATTCCTTCTTTGACGGAGTGCGGACCTCCCGCCTCCACGAGGCCACTCGGACAGTGCTCGGGGGGTGTTGCTCGAAATCGACGCAGCGAACGAAAATCGATCACGCGGGGCAGCACCCGCGTGTGAATCGCTTGCGGTCGGGGAACGCGCAGTTACCGATGGCAACGTCGAGGTTTCATCGACGCTGCACGAGTCACGCCGGGCCCGTCGGCCGGCGCGTTACTCACGGGCTCCAGCGCGTTACTCACGCCCTACTTGGCGTTACTCGCGGGCTCCAGCGCGTTACTCACGCCCTACTTGGCGTTACTCGCGTGCTCCAGCGCGTTACTCGCGCCCCACTTGGCGTCACTGATGGGCTCCGCAACGTGCGATGGGAGCGCCTGCCTCGAACTGATCAGTCGCAGGCGAAAAGGCAGAAGCCGAGGACTAGGAAGACCTGGGCACTGGCTTGCACGCTGTCGGCGAACACGAAGCTGAGCCTGGAACCGTATGCCGACGCAGACCGAGAGCGTCGTCTTCACCGGAGTGATGCGCCCGCGAGCAGCCGAGGGACAAGGCGCCGAGCGACGGAGCACGCCCAGGCGGGATCCAGGGGCCCCTTGGATACCGCTGCCACTGTGTCGATACTGCGGGGGTGCCGAAGGACACGCCTCGGGGCGTCGACTGGCCGACGTTGGTCGGCCGTGATCTAGGGACGCCCCGTACGCAGGTGGGTGGGGCCGGGACCGTCTCGGTCCTGTCGGCCGCCGACGAGCTGTCGAGCTACCGCGATCTGGATACCGTCTACCGGCGCGCGGTGGAGCTGGGTCGCGATCGCATCGGCCTCGAGCGCGTCTCTCTCTTTCTCTACGACTCGTCGTCCGAGCGCTTGGTGGGGACCTGGGGCACGGGCGTCGCGGGCGAGACCACCGACGAGCACCACATCTACTTCACGGCCGGCTTCCACCACCGTGAGGCTACTGCCCAGGCCATCGCCGGCATCAGCCGCTGGATGGTCTTCCAAGACGTGCCACTCACCGTCCAGGTCGACGGCGAACCGCGCGTCGTGGGGATCGGCTGGAACGCCGTCACGCCGATCCTCGGTCGGGCCGGCCCCATTGGCCTGTTGGCGAACGACGCGGCTCGCTCGGGCTCGGCGCTCGACGAGAGCAAGCAGGTGCAAACGGCCATCTTCTGCCGCTTGCTCGGCAGCATCATCGAGGATCTGCGGCGTGGCGCCGAAGAGCTACCCTGGAAGTCTTTGCTCGCCAGCCTGCCGCGCGTGGGCGAGGACAACCGTCAGTCGCTCGTCATCTCGATCGTTCACGCGTTGCATCGCGATCCGACGCTGACCGGCCAAGCGTTGGCCAAGCGCCTCGGCGCGAGCGGCCCGCGCCTGGCGCAGACCTTCGCGGCCGAGATGGGCATGTCGCTGGTCGAGTACAAGAACCGGCTGCGCATCGAGCGCTTCTTCTCACTGGTCGCGCCGGGTGGCGGCAACCTGCTGCAAGCAGCGCTCGACGCGGGCTTCGGTAGCTACGCCCAGTTCCATCGCGTCTTTCGCGAGCTGGTCGGGGCGGCGCCCAAAGAGTACCTGACCGGCCGGAACTGACGCGACCGCGAGCCGGTCACGTCGGTTCGTGATCAGCGCGCCAAGTCGAGCGCGCCGGCCTCCCACCACACGCCGGCCTTGGGGCCACCATTGCACTCGCCGTCGGACTCGCCGGGGCGCTTCAACCACAAGAAGCCATCGCACAGCGCGTCGCCGGTGGAGCTGGTGGGGGCGTGACCGAGCTTGCGACCGGGCGGGTTGCACCACGCCTCCTCGGCGGTCTTGGCGCCTTCGAAGGGACCGGCGCCGTTGCGGCTCGTGTCGATGACGAAGTGTTTGCCGCCCAGCACGGCGCTCACCTTTTGGCCGTAGGCCAGGTTCTCTTCGGTCGAGACGTAGTTCGAGGTGTTGAGCGAGAAGCCGTGGGCGTCCTCGACGCCGGCCCGGCGCAGGCGCACGGCGATCTCGTCGACGGGCACCCAGCGGGCGTGGCCCGCGTCCAGGTAGACAGCGGTGTTGGGGCTCTGGCGCAGGACCTTCACGGCGTCGTGCAGCAGCATCATGCGCTCGGCCTTCTGCGCGTCGCTCAGGCACTCCTGAAAGTGGCCGATGGCGTCCGGCTCCAGGATGACGACCACCGGATCCTGTCCG
>DATIDO010000619.1:0-4385 GCA_035456245.1 Polyangiaceae bacterium | reverse complement strand
GAGGACCTGGGCGGGGGGCCTTTCCCCCAGCTCCCCGAGCAACCGGGCCGCTGCCAGTCGAGCGGACGCCGGACGGTCCTGCGGCTTCTTCCGCAAACAGTCGTCGACCAGATCGGCGATCCCCTCGGGCACATGGGCGGCGCGCTCGCGCAGCCTGGGTGCTTCCTTGTAGACGGCGAGCGCGGCGAACTCGCGGGGGCTGGAAGCGTAGAGTGGGTACTCGTCACTGAGCATCTCGAACATCAGCACGCCCCAAGCGTACAGATCGCTCCGGTGGTCACGCGCCTCGTGCTGCCATTGCTCGGGCGACATGTAGGGAGGAGTCCCGCCACCGTTGCTGTCCGTGATGGCCGCACCCGAGGCGGCGACCAGGCCGAAATCCGTCACCAAGGCGTCGCCGCGCCGGGCCAGCATGACGTTGGAGGGCTTGAGATCCTGATGCACCAGCCCGCGATCGTGCGCGGCGCCGAGCGCGCACAGCACCTGATAACCAATGCTGACGGCGACCTCGACCGGCAAGGGACCGAACAGATCCAGGTGCTCGGCCAGGCTGGTGCCCTCGATGAAATCGAGCACCAGGTAGTAGTGGCCCTCCAGGCTTCGTCCGAAGTCGTGTAGCCGCACGACGTGCGGATGGTCGATGCGCGCCGTCGCCTCGGCCTCGCGACGGAACTGTTCGACCGCGTCGGGCGATCCGAGACAGGCTGGCGAGATCACCTTGAGCGCTCGCCGCTCACCCAGGGCGACGTGGTGAGCACGGTACACGGCGGCCATCCCGCCCCGCCCCACCAGGGCTTCGATCTGGTAGCGCCCGTCGAACTGGACCTCGAAGGAGATGGCCGGGGCCGGCTCGACACGCTGGGCTCGCACGAGCTTCTCCTGAGCGCGCAGGTAGGTCGGAGAGAGGGTCGGCTGCTGGGGCGCCATGGTCGCGCCCGGCTCCGGCGTCGGCTCCAGCTTCGACTCGACGGCAGGCGGGCCGCTGCCGAGCTGGCGAATCACCTGGTAGCAAGCCACGGGCTGGCCCGGCGCGAACTCGATCGTTCCGGCCGCGGCCAGGCGGTAGCTGCTGGGAACGTGGAGCGCAGCCAGATTGTCGAGGCGGATCTCGCCCGGGATCGCTTCACTCGACAGCCGAGCCGAGCGCACCATGGCCGAGCCGAGCGCGGAATAGTCGACGCGTCGCTCCGAGCCGAACGTACCCACGACGGCCGGGCCGTGAGCGATGCCGATGGCGAGCCGCAGCTTCACCGCGCGCAGGCCACGCCGCTCCCACTCGACCAAGAGCTCGTTGGCGGCCTCCTGCAGCGCTGTCGCCAAGGCGAGCACCCCCGACACCGCCATTTCCGGCGCGATGTCCTCGGTGGCACCGCACAGGATGGTCATGCGCGGCCCGACGACTCGTTCGACGACGCCCTGGTGCTCGAACGCGACCTGGGACATGGTGGCCACGTAGGCGTTGACCAGCTCGGCCACGCGCTCGGCCTCCAGTGGAGCAAGGCTCTCCAGGAAGCCCGTCGGTACTGCGGACAGGATGGCGACTTCCCTGCGAACGTGGGCGATGGCCACCTGAGACTCGTCGGCGAGAAGCCGCTCGCCCACCTCGAATGGCAAGAATCGCCGCAACAAATCGGCCCGGGCGATGCGCTGCACCTGCTCCTGCACCTGGGACTCGAGCTGCTCGTTCAACTGGGAGAGCGCGGCTCGGGCCGAACGCTGCCCCTCCTGCAGTCGTGCGCGGGCCACGATGCCGAAGGCCGAGATGATGGCGGCCCCACCACCCCACAAGGCCAAGAGCACCAGTTCGTCGCCGGTGGAGCGCGTGAAAATGCGCAGGCTGACCACCAGCGAGAGGATGTAGATGACGACGGTGCCGAGAAACTCGTAGACCGACAGCGGAAGCAGCGCTTGCGACGCCGCGATGAACATGAAGATCACGCCTTGGTTCATCACCAAGAACTGGGGATCGCTCCGGCCGATGCGAGCGTGCCACCAACCCATGGCTCCCGAGACTGCGACCAGGAGCCAGCCCAAGAGCCAACGCGGCGCCAAGAGATGACCCGCGAGTGCGGTCGTGCCCATCACCAGACAAGCCAGCCCGGTCCCCAACCAATCGGGCGGCAAACTGGGTGTCAGCAAGCCGCCAAGCTCACCGGCGATGCCCAGGACACAGCCAGCCAGCATGACGTTTCGAATGGTCAGCGAGAACGTCTCGTCGTCCTGAACCGTGTCCAGGGGGCGCCATGCGAACGGCATCGTGTGTACGCTATCATGCGTACGGGTGCGCGATCGCGGGCCGTCTCGCGCCGACAAGAAATGACTACGCCTGGTCGTGACTGGGTTGGATCGATCGTCGGCCAACGCGGCCATCGGGCGCGGCCCGAAGGGGTTCGTGTGCGCCAAGGTATGCCCCGACGTCGGAGGGCGCCTCCGGGCGTCTCGACGCATCTCACGCTGCATGAGAGCCTCCGGCTACTCATGCTCCCCCCCTCCTCTTCATCGCTCTTTCGCGCCTTTTCTTGGTCGGCGCTGCTCGGTCTCGCCGGTGTCGCTTGTTCCAGTAGCCCACCACCCAGCAGCCCTCCCACCGAGCAGAGCGGCGCGCTGCGCGACACCTACGCTGGCAAGAACGCCTGTAACCCCGACGATCACGATCGTCCGTTCATCATCGAGTGGGACGCCACCGACATGTCGAGCTTCGAGCAGTACGCGGCGGGCGACTTGGTCGTCGTGAAGTACGAGGGCTGCCACTTGAAGGTCATGGACGAGTGCCGCGACGACAACGTCCGCGGTTCCCAGGGCGCCTACAAGCCGCCGGAGTGGACCACTGGTCAGCTCGAATCGATCGACATCCAGAATCAGGGTGATCTGGTCGCCAAACTCCCGCTCGGTGAAGCGACGCTCGGTGGCCGAGTGAGCGCCGGCGAGAAGTTCCACATGGAGTACTACGTGGCAGGCACCCGCCAAGCCACACGCCCCGCCCTGTACCGCGAGGAGCTCGCCAAGGAAGGCTGTGAGGGCGCCACGCACTTCGTCTATGCGTACAACCTCGGTGCTTTTGCGCTCGGCTCCGCTCGCGAGCTGAACGCCTCGGCCGAGGTCTCGGCCTTCGGCTTCGGCACCTCCGGCTCCCAGGTCAACAAGAGCAAGATCGACAAGAAGGGTGGCGATCTGTCGGTGTGCAAGGCCGACTCGGCGCGCGAGATCGAGGGCTGCAAGGCCCCCATCCGCCTGAGCCTGCGCAAAATCCGCGAGGGCGAGAACCCCAACAAGGAAGCCCAGCAGGGAGCGCTGACCGATCCGGCGCTGAACGCGGTGGGCGCCGTGAACATGAAGGTCGAAATGAGCGAGGACGCTCGGGCTCGGCTGGACGCAGCCATCGCCAAGATCGCTGCCGGCGACGGGCGCGCCTGCCTGATCGACCTGGATGCCCACGACGGCCTCGATCCGACGCACAAGTCGAGCGATCCCAAGTCGGGCTTCGGCCTGATGCGCGCGCAGTGCCTGATGCTCGGTGGGCAATGTGACGCCGGCAAGCAGCTGGGTCGGAAGGCGCTCGAAAACATGCCCTCGCAAATGGCCCCGGAGCAGATCGACGCGGCGGTCGAGGCGTACGCCATGCAGTGGTGCCGCGGAAAAATGAGCGATCGCGACGCGCTCCTGCAGGCGCTCCTCAACCTGCGCACGGGCGCATACCAGGCCAAGAAGGACGCAGCCTTCTGCCAGAGCAACTTCGACACGGCCAAGAAGCTGAAGAGCAAAGTGAAGCCCAAGGACGACGACGATCGTCAGATCATCGACATCGACATCTCGCTCTACAGCACGGCGCCTCTGTGCCTGCAGCGCGCGGGTGACTGCGCGCTCGCTCGCAAGGCCTTCGACGAGTCGATCCCCAAGTCGTTCACCGCGCACACCGAGGATCCGAAGGAAAAGGCCGCGCTGGTGCAGAAGTACTTCGAATCGTCCGTGCCCAAGTGCGTGCAGAAATGAGGGGAGCCTCGGTCGTCCTCCTGGCTGGGCTGGCCGGGCTCCTGCTCGGCTGCCACAGCCTGAACGAAGGCAGTCGCGAGGCGCAGCGGGAGCAGGCCTGCGACTGCAAATGCACCGCGGCCGGGCCCACGTCGGCTGCGGCGCCTTCGAACTCGGCGGCGCCTTCGAACTCGGCGGCGCCTTCGAGCACTGCGACGCCTTCGAACTCTGCAGGTTCGGCGGCGCCTGCAGGCACAGTGGCGGCGCCTGTCGTCGCCGCGGGCTCGCCCGCCGATTTGGCTCGCAAGGCGTCGGACGCCCTGGTCAGCGCCAATCGCAAGATGACGCACGGCGACGGGGCAGGCTGCTTGGCCGATCTGGAGGTCGCGCGCGCCATCGATCCCGTCCTCGAAGGG
>DATIDO010000618.1:0-4007 GCA_035456245.1 Polyangiaceae bacterium | reverse complement strand
CGGGTAGGCAAAATAGCGAATGCGCTCGGTGTCCGAGCGGCCGCTCTTGTTGAAGTGGATCCCGGTCGCTGGATTCGTTCCCTGGACGATGTTGTAGACACCGCCTCGGACGTAAACGAGCTCGCCCGGCTGAGCTACGTTGATGGCCTTTTGCAACGTAGCAAACGGCTGCTCGATGGTGCCGGGCCCGCTGTCGCTGCCATCGACCGCGACGTAGTAGTCGCCCTCGCTGCCGTCCGGGCCTTCGCCTCCTCCGGTTCCCTGGCCGCCACTGCCGTCGCTCCCGCCTGTACCAGCTCGTCCCCCCGAGCCGTCTCCACCGCCCGATCCGTTGGTTTCCACGCAGCTGCCAGCCTCACAGGGTTGGCCAGGGCCACAAGCGACGTCGCAACCGCCGCAGTGGCCGGGGTTGCTCGAAACGTCCACACAGCTCGCTTCACAGCGTGTGCGTCCCGGCTCCGAGCACGAGTCCTGGCAAACACCAGAAGAGCAGGCCTGACCGGCGGAGCACGGAACGCCGCACTCGCCACAGTTCTGTCCGTCCCCCGAAAGGTCGACACAGAGGTCACCGCAGACCGAGAGACCGTCGGCGCAGCTCTCGGGTCCAGGAGGATTGCCCGAGCCCTCGCTCCCGCAGGCGCATGCGAGCGATAGCCCTGCCGCAACAAGAAACGCTCTCAGCCAATTTTTCTGCATATGTGATCTGTTCGCTCCTCTGACCGGTTGCGCCGGGGCGGGAAACTCGGTCATTCCGGCGAGCAGATCTTCAGAAAAAACTAGCGCAGGTGATCTGCCAGCTCGAGCTGCTGTTCGGCGATGGCGTCGACGACGAGACCGGCGATGACTTCTGCACCTCGGGGATTGGGGTGCGTCCGATCGGTACCGAGCGCGAAGTAGGACTTCCAATCGACGGTCTGAAGCCACTGCCAAGTGCTGACCGTGAGATCGAGCACGGGCACTCCCTCCTCCGTACCCAAATTGCGGATGATTTGAGGCAAGTTCGCTCCGGTTGAGCTCACGTGCTGCGACGCCAGGGCAGAGCCTGCTCGAGAAATCGGAGTAACGAGCACCGGGTGAACGCCTGCAGCCCTGGCTTGCGTGACCATCTGCTTCAAGTTCCCTTCGAAATTGGCGGCCGTAACGTCCTTGTCGTTGTGGCCGAGCTGGATGAGCACCCAGTCACCGGACTTCCACGCCGAAGTGATGGTCTTCCAGAGCTTTGCGGAAGCCAGAAAGCTGCCCGAGCTCTCGCCGGAGTCCGCGTAGTTGGCAATCGACAGCGGGGCCTGGAAGAATTGCGGCAAGTGTTGGCCCCACCCGGAGTAGTCAGTGCCGGCTTGATCGCACACGGTCGAGTCGCCTGCGAGCCAAACCTTTGGCGCGGGGGTCACGCGCTCACGGCAAATGGAAACGAGTTCAGGATGAGTGCCCCGCACGTAAACGTCCAGTCCAGGTGTGCCTTTGGAGGAGCCCCTTTGATCCGGGTCTAGTGGCTGACCTTCGTAGACGCGGACGTTGGAGACGAAGGAGAAGCGCAGACTCTCGCCAGCATCGGTCGTTGTTCTGGCCAACATGCGACGATACATCTCTGTGTCGACGTACATGTCGCCGGCGGCGTCGCCGCCAAGCTCTACTATCACGCGATAGTCGCCTGGCTCGCCTCCGAAATGGCAGGCAATTTGCCCATTCGCGTCACTGCACGCGGCCCGCTCGTTGGTGGCGCAAGCGGGCACTGCTGCACCCCCACCGCTGCCTCCAGTCGCGCCGCCCGTGCCACTCCCGCCGCCGCTGCCCGCCGTGCCACTGCAGTCGCTTGCACTGAGCGATGCTCCGCTCACCTCGAGAGAGTCGATGTTCGCGAGTCCGAGCGCGCTGGTCGCTCGAAGGACCACGCGGTTCTCGCCCGCCGCCAGCGTCACGTTGACCGTCGAGGGGGACCAATCCGACCAGCTCGGCGTCGGCGCAAAAGGAGCTGCCGCTTGGACTACCGTGCCGCCTACCAGTACATCGGCCGGGCGGCCTTCTGGGGATGCGTTCGCATAGGCAAAGGTCAGCGAATACGTTCCCGCCTCGCCCACGTTGAAGGCCCACTCCACGCTTGCACCGACCAGGTTGTCCGAGTTGATGTAGCCATCTCCGGAGAACCCGCTGTTCGTCGCTTCGACGACGCCGTCCATCGCGCATTGGCCGGGCTGGCCCTCTTCAATCACCAACTCGGTGAAGAAGGTGCCCCCGCTTCCGTCGCTTCCACCTGCGCCGCTGGTGGGCGAGGCGGTCTCACACACGCCGTTCTGACAGATCTGGCCCGCCCCGCAGGCGACGCCGCACTGGCCGCAACCGACACTATCGCCCGAACAGGGCGCCCCAGAGTCGTCCGCAATGGGGTCGGTGCCCAGGGAGCAGCCGAAAGGGACCCATCCAACCAAGAGGACCGCTCGCCAAAGATGTCGCGTCATACCCGTAGTCCACAGGTGTTGCGTTCTCGCTCACGAATCGGTCACTGGTGCGAGAAAGTCCCATGAGTACGGAACAGGGCCGTCGGCGCGCATGCGGCTTTCGCATCGCCACCCGGACTCAATCAGGCTCTGGCTCGCCTGGGGGCACGAGGATCTCGGTGTCGAGCGGAATCGGCGTGCCGAAATTCGGCGTACCATCCGAGTTCCATTCGATGGGTTGGATTCTCGTCGTGCGGTCTGTCCAGCAACTGCCGGCTGGATTGGTCGTGGCGTGATAGACGAGCCAGTCTTGCGAGCCGTCTGGGGACTTGAAGAAACCGTTGTGGCCCGTCCCGTAGGCGCTTCCGCCTGCCCGAAACACTGGAACGCTCTTCTTCGACCAGTCGGAAGCCTCGAGCGGATCAGCGCCCGTGAGCTCGAGCTGCCCGAGCTTGTAGCCAGGGTCCCCGCACTGACTCGCCGAAAACGTAACGAAAAGCCGCCCGTCATGACGAAGCACCTCAGGCCCTTCGTTCACCGAGTCGCTGCCCTCCTGTTCCCAAGGGTAAGTGGGCGCCGTGAGGAGGGTGCGGTCGCCGACAACCGCCCAGGGGCTGCTCATTTGGATGATGTAGACGTTTTGCGTCGGTCCCTGCCACGCCGAAAAGAGGAAGTAGCGTTTGCCTGCGTGCTCCAGAATACTTCCGTCGATCGCCCAGTAGTTCAAGAGTTGTCCCTTGAAGTGGTAAGGCCCCATGGGATCGAGGCCTTCGCTCTCGAGGACGTAAGAGCGCTGCGTGCCTAGATCGGAACCGTTGCCGGCAGTGTAGTAGTGGTACCAGCGTTTTCCGTTGGGCCCGTCGATGAGGAAGAACTCGGGCGCCCACATGTTGCAACATCGCGCCGCCGTCGTGTCTTTCCAGATCACTTGCGGCGTTGCTGCCTTGAGTTCGGCTATCGTGCGCCCCCGCTTCATGGTGAGCGAATCCCCCCACGTCGTTGCGGCGAGATAGTAGTAGCCCTCGTGGTAGACCATCCACGGATCGGAACCGTGGCTCTTGTTGAGCGGATTGGTGAAGCGGGCGCGGTTGGGGTCAGGTGGCGTTCCGCCAGTGCCACCGGCCGCGGCACCGCCCGAGCCATCGGAACCACCAGGGCCGGTAGAGCCGCCCGCGACGGCTCCTCCCGACGCTTCGTCGGTAGGGCTACCTCCCGAAGAAGGGCCGCCTCCCGTCGAGCCGTCAGGGGCCCCTTGTGGGTCGCCGCCGCACCCACCGATCAAGCTCAAGCCGATTCCAGCTACAACCACTCCGTCGCGAACGCGTTTTCCGGCGCGTCGCAGCTCACGGCGCATGGGGAACGGGCCATCCTTCCGAGTCGAACATCATCTCGGCGATACGGAGGGACGCCGCGCCGTTGGACTGCGCGTAGGCATGATAGAGGTGGTAGACAGCGTCGCCGTCAAACAGAACGTCGCTATGGCCGGCGGCCGCCCACTTCACGCCATCTCCCTCGACGATCAACGTCCCGCCCCCCGACACCATGGAAGCGCCGTTTTTGTCGACGTACGGC
>DATIDO010000617.1:0-4085 GCA_035456245.1 Polyangiaceae bacterium | reverse complement strand
CGCTCGCTCCTGGTGCTCGCTTGGCCGACGTGGCCTGTGGACCGGGTACCGCCAGCATTCCGGCCGCTCGACGTGGCCTGCGGGTGTCGGCGCTCGACTTCTCTCCGCGCATGCTCGAGCAGCTGCGCGCTCGCGCCGCAGCCGAGGGAGTCGATGGGCGCATCGACGTGGTCGAAGGCGATGGCCAAGCGTTGCCGTGGGCCGACGCGAGCTTCGAGGCGGCCATCTCGATCTTCGGCCTCATGTTCTTTCCCGATCGCGCGCGGGGCTTCGCCGAACTGTTCCGTGTGCTCGCGCCGGGCGGCGTCGCCCTGGTGGCCAGCTGGCGCCCCGCCGCCGAATCGCCCCTGCTCGGCATGATGTTCGGCGCGCTACAGGCCGCCGATCCGGCGATGCCCGGCCCCGAGCGCAATCCGTTCAATCTGGAGAACGTCGACGTCTTCGAGCGGGAGCTGGGGGCCGCCGGCTTCGTGGATCTCGAGGTGGTGCCGCACACCCTCGAGGTGGACGTGCCTGACGCCGAGGCCTTCTGGGAGAAGATGACGCGCAGCGCGGCACCGCTCCTCTTGATGCGGAACCGGATGGGCGAGGAGGAGTGGGGACGGCGGGCCCAGCTCTCGCGGGCCTGGCTCCAGGAGCAGTTCGCGGCCGGGCCACGGCGGCTGGCCACGACGGCCCTCTTCGGATCCGGTCGGAAGCCCGGCTGAGTCTGTCCGGTCGGGCCTGTCCGGCTGAGCCTGTCCGGTCGGGCACCACTCGTCCGGACGCGTCAGCCCCGGCAGGGCGCCGATGAGCACAGGGCGACAAAAAGAAAAAAGCCAACGGTTTCGTTGGCTTTGGCGCACCCGGAAAGATTCGAACTTCCGACTTTCGGTTCCGTAGACCGACGCTCTATCCAGCTGAGCTACGGGTGCGTGGGGGCGACGTTTCTAGCACCGGAAATTCTGGTGTCTACAGGCAAAAAGCACCCTCCCACCCTGAAAATCGACCCCCCTGACCCACCAGCTGGAGATCCGCCTCCAGGCCCCGTCCCAGGTTGCTCCGAACCGGTCCCAGGTTGGTGGGGATCCGTCGCAGATGAAAAAGTCCGACTTCATCGTCTGGGCGCCGCTGGGAAATCTGGAGGAAATTCAAGCCGTGGCATCCTCCTCGGCTTTGGTGTGCAAGTTGTAGCGGGCACCCTTGCCAGCCCTGACAGGGCTGACATATATGCCCGCCCGGGTAGCGCTTCGCTCCGGCCCTAGCCGAGCTCGACTAGCCCGATTTCCGGCCGTTCACGGCCGCTTGCCCCTTACACCGAGCACGCAGCGCCAAGCTGGCACGCCACGTGCTTAAGCACATTCTGGGTGCCGTCTCCGGACGCCGCTCGCCCTTACTTCGCTTGCCTGTCTCACCGCCCCCGCGGTGACTGTCTTGCACCTCTTGGACCCTGCTCGTCGCACGCTTCCGGTGCGCGCTCCGAGCGACGGCCCTGCTTCTCTTCGCTTCCTCTTACTTCGACTTCGGCTTGGCCTGTTCTTGTCTTGGCCTTACTTCGTCGACTGTTCGCCTCGCGAGACTCGCCCCCGCGTTTTTCTCGCCCGCAGCGCTCCGGATGCCCTGCAAGGTGGCCGTTCGATGAACACCTCCGAATAGCTCTCGCTTCCCTGCACTAACTACTTTTCGAGGAACCCGGCGCCCCCCCGCTGGGTTCCTGTTTTTTGTGGCTCGTTTGGACCGGCTCCAGCGGTTGGACCAGCTCCAGCGGTCGCATTAGAACGAACGCGGTGACCGTGAAGCAGTCGCAGCGGCGAGGAAGCGAGCGCTCGCTCGCCAGGGTTCCGCCCTCGGGACGGATGCTGGCCGGGCGGATGCTGGCCGGGCAGTTGCTGACGGGGTGGATTCTCGTGGGGGGCGCGCTGGGTTGTGCGTCCTCGACTGGCACTGCCGACGGGGCCAGCTCACCGGCATCCGCGCCGCAGTCTCAGACGTCTCAGTCGCCCCAGTCCCAGACGCCACGGCCGACCGCTCAGGCGACGCCAGCTGCGCAGGCTCCCGGCGACGGCGACATTCCATTGATCTATCCGCGCGCTCCCTGGGCCTGGTTGGGCGTCGAGCTGATCGCGCGCGAGCCGAGTCAGCCGGGGGTCAAAGTACGCTCGGTCTTTCCTCGCTCCCCCGCGGCTCGGGCCGGCCTCGAAGAAGGGGACGTCCTCTTGAGCTTGGATGGTCGAGTGCCGGTAGCGCCCGTCGACGTGTCGACGCTGGTGCAGGAGCGGGCGCCGGGCAGTTCGCTCGGTGTGCTGGTCGAGCGCGCCGGGGCGCAGCGGCTGCTGCGCGTCGATCTGGAGGGCATGCCGGAGTTCGAGGATCGCGTGCGTCTCGCCTTCATCGGGCGACAGGCCCCCGAGATCGCCGGAGTCACCACCTTCCAGGGAGAGACCTCGGCGCTCGCCGACGTGCGCGGGCGAGTCGTGGTCGTCGAGTTCTGGGCCAGCTGGTGCGGTCCCTGCCGCTTCGTCTCGCCCACGTTGGATCGTTGGTACCGCGACTACCGACCGCGCGGCGCCGAAGTGATCGGCATCACCGTCGACTCGCCCAGCGAAGGCGCAGAGGTCGCTCAGCGCTTGGGCATGTCCTACACGCTCGCGCACGATCCGTCGGGACGCACCACGCGCAGCTATTTGGCCAATCAGGTTCCGATGATCGTGCTGATCGATCGGCGCGGTGTGGTCCGCGACGTGATGGTCGGTAGCTCCAAGGAGCGGCTCGACGCGTTCGAGCGCGCGCTGGTGGGCTTGCTCGGGGAATCGTCGTGAGCTCGCGTAAGCGCGCGGGATGGGGGTGCTCGCTTGCCGGGTCGTTGGGCCTGCTCGGTGGCCTGACGTTGGTGCGACCGGCTCACGCCGATCTGCCGGCGCGACCTTTGATCGAGGCGGCGCGTCGAGACGTCGGGCTCAGCCGCATTTTCGACGTGGGCGTCGAGCGTTGGCTGGTGCGCGTGCCCAACGAGCAAGCGGCGCGCGCGGCTGGCTTGGTGCCTGTTTCGCCCAGCTGGGCCGTGGCGCGGGGCACGGCGGAAAGCATGCTCGAGCTCGAGCGGCGTGCGACGGATTTTCAGGTGCGTTGGTCGCCGGGTCTGCGTCCGCTTCTGGATCAAGCAGGCGAAACGGTGCGGGCGGTCGAGGTGCACGACGACCTCGGCCTCAGCGGTCAGGGTGTGATCGTGGGCGTGATCGACACGGGCGCCGATCTGACGCACTCGGCGCTGCGCCGTGCCGACGGCACGACGCGTGTGGCCTGGCTCCTGAGCTTCGATCTCGGGCCCCAGGGGCTTCATCCCGAGCTGGAGGAGGCCTACGGCTGCGTCGAGGACGACAGCTGCGGGATCCTGAACGCTGCCGATATCGACGAAATCCTGGCAGGCGGGCTCCCCGGACCTCGGGATCGCGTGGGTCACGGGACCCACGTGACATCGACGGCAGCGGGGAGCGCCGGGATCTACGGCGGCATGGCGCCGGAGTCCGAGGTCGTCATCGTGCAGTCCGGGAGTTCGACCGGCTCGCTGCGCGATCCGGACATCCTGCTCGGCGCGCGCTTCATTTACGACCGCGCTGCCGAGGAGACGAAGCCGGCGGTGATCAACATCTCGCTCGGCTCCAGCTTCGGCGCGCACGACGGCGGCAGTTCGCTCGAGGATGGACTCGCCGAGCTGGCGCAGGGCCCCGGTCGGCTCATGGTGGTCGCGGGCGGCAACGACGGCAGCCTCTACGACAGCGGCAGCAGCGACTACCCGGCGCCTTTCGGCGTCCACTCCGAGGTCACCGTGCCGGTGGACGGTCAGGTGCGCGTGTCGCTACTCACCCCCGAGAGCCAGCGAGATCTGGTGCAGGGCTCCATGTACCTGTGGATCGGCCTCGAGCAGGACGACGAGATGAGCGTCCGCTTCGATACCTTGCGAGGCGGCATCACCTCCCCGGTCGGCCCTGGACAGGCGGCGGGCTTCACCTCGCAGGGGCTCCACGAGCAGGGCGACACCGACTACGAGCTGTCGATCTTCAACGGCCAGGACGGTGACGATGGCAGCGACTACGTGCGGCCGGGCA
>DATIDO010000616.1:0-9481 GCA_035456245.1 Polyangiaceae bacterium | reverse complement strand
CCCGAAAGATCTCCGGCCGGAGTTTACAATATCGGGTCTGGCCTGGGGGTAGACTTGAATAGTCTCGTGAGGAGAATTTTCGAAGTCTCAGGTCAGAAGGTCCCCGTGAGCTACCTTCCGGGAAGGGCGTTTGATGTTCGCGGGATTGTGCTCGATTCGAGGAAATTCAGAACAGCAACGGGCTGGAATCCACGTATCGGACTAGAGGCAGGACTTAGTCGATTGTGGAAGTCTGCTGCCGACGCGCGAACGGCACGCTGATAGCCGAGAGCAACGTGAGGAATCGACGTGCGTTCTGGAGCCAACTTGGTCTCAAGTTGACCTGGCCGCCAGGCAACTTCAGAGCGAGAAATTCTCGTGCTCCTGCGTCAGATGCGGGCTGTAGTAGGGATCTCGTCGGAGCGTGCCGGCCCAACGAAGTTTCATGGTCTCGGTCTCTCGAGCGAATCGAGCCCGTTGAGCGGGTGTAGTCTCCCCGCCGCGTGATGCCGACTCGTGGTGGTAGAGGACCGCGTAAGGCGTGAAGAGGTTGCGATAGCCGGCCTCGCGGACGCGGAGGCAGAAGTCGACGTCGTTGAAGGCGACGGCCAGCGTTTCGTCGAGGCCGCCGACCTGGTCGAAGACGCTGCGTCGGACCAGGAGGCAGGCGGCCGTCACGGCCGAGAGGGCGTGGGTCAGGCGCAGGCGGCTGTGGTAGCCGGGCTCGTCTTTGTGCAGGTACTTGTGGGCGTGGCCTGCGACTCCACCGATACCGGTGATCACCCCGGCATGCTGGATGCGGTCGTCGGGGTAGAGGAGCTTGGCCCCCACGCAGCCGATCTCGGGGCGCAGCGCGTGGCCGACCATCTCGGTCAGCCAGTCACCGTCGATGGCCTCGATGTCGTTGTTCACCAGGCCGATGAGCTCGCCCCGGCTCTCGCGGGCGCCATGGTTGTTCAAGGCCGAGAAGTTGAAGGGGCTGTCGTCGCGTAGGACGCGGACGCGGGCGTCGCTGCTGATCTGCTCGAAGTAAGCGAACGTCTCGGCTTCGACGCTGCCGTTGTCGATGATCAGGACCTCGTAGTTGGGGTAGGTCGTCTTCTCGAGAATGCTGCCGAGGCAGAGGCGCAAGAGGTCGGCCTTGTCGCGAGTGGGGATGAGCAGGCTGACGAGCGGTGGTTCGGCCGGCAGTGCGTACCGCACCCGGTAGCCGTGGGGCACGAGGGGGGCGTGGTCGGCGCTGGCCGCGAGGCCCCTGCGGTCGAGAGCGTCTTGCACGGCGCGCAGGCCAGCTTGGGCCGTGTAGCCCTTGGCGTCGGCGCGTTGAGCCGTCGAGCCCTCGACTTCACGCCAGTGGTAGAGGATCCAGGGAATGTGGACGATCTCGCCGGGCGCGCAGCGCTCGCTGAGTCGCAGAACCAGATCGTGGTCCTGGCTGCCCTCGTAGCCGAGGCGGAAGCCGCCGATGGCGCGCACCTCGCTGGTCCGCGCGACGACCAGGTGGCCCATGTACGCCTGCGACAGCAAGAGGTCCGGGTTGAACTGGCTCTTGAAGTGCGGATCTTTGCGCGCCCCGTCTTCGCCCAGCTTGTCCTCGTCACTGTAGAAGAGCTTGGCGTCGGGGCTGGCCTCGATGGAACGGGCGACGCGCAAGAGCGCGTGCGGGGTCAGCAGATCGTCGTGATCGAGTAGGGCCATCCACTCGCCGTTCGCCAAGGCCAGCGCGTCGTTCGTGGTGCGGCAGATGTGGCCGTTTTCGGCTCGCAAGTGGAGCTTCACCCGCGGGTCGCAGGCGGCGTACTCGGTCAGAACCTCGCGGACCCGTGGATCCGGCGAGGCATCGTCGACGACGCACAGCTCGAAGTGCGGGTAGTCCTGGCTCAGGACCGAGTCGAGACAGGCTCGCAGCAGATCGGGCGGGGTTTGGTAGGTGGGGACGAGCACGCTCAGCAAAGGTCCGGGCGCGTCGCTGGGCCACGGCTCGAGCTCGGCGTTCGCGGGGCCCTCGACCAGCGTGATCCAGGCGGAGTAGTCGCCAGTGGTTCGCCGCTGCCCGAACGTCTCGTGGTAGAGCCGGAAGAGCGCGGCGTCCGGGGTGAGCCGACGATCGTGGGCGAGCTGGCTGATCGCGGCCCGCAGTGCGGGCGTGGCGCTTCCGCCGAGGCGAGCGTGCTCGAGGCGAAGGCGTCGCAACATGCGTCGCCAAGCAAAGCCGTGGGGCACGCGGTGAAAGCGGAAGACGGGCACCTCGTGCGGGCCGGCTTCTTCACTGGGATCGAGGCGCAGAGATTGCGCCCCCGCCGGCAGGTGAACGATGCGAAAGACCGACTTTTCCTGCTTGGTCACCAGGCCGTAGGCCCGGTCTTCCGAGAGCCCCGAGCCGTCGTCGACGTAGAGCTTGGCGTAGCCGCGGCGCGAGGGGCCGCGCACGTGCAAAACCATCACATAGAAGCCCGGTGAGTAGCTCTGCGCCGGGAGCAGCAGGTTGGGATCCGGGCCTACGGAGAGCCATTGTCCGTCGATCTCTTGCAGATCTCCGCTAGGACGGAGGCGGCGCGCCAGGTTGCCGAGCTGCAGTCGTTCGAGCACGCGTCGGTAGGGCGCGCCGAGTAGCTCGATGCCGCGCACCACGAAGTCGACGAGGCGCGCGAACGCTCCGAGCTGGGCCGGAGCGCTCGATGTTTCCAGCGATGCCTTCCCGGAACTCGGTTTCGTCGTGGTGACGAGCGCAGCGGCAGAGGAGCCGGCGGTGTCGGCGGGGGAATCAGCGGGCACGGCGGACCATCGTCGCCAGCAGGCTCCGATCGAGCAAGAGGGGGCCAGATATCTGGCAGCGGAGTTGGGTCGAGTCGTGGTAGAATGCGGTGGTGCGCGAACGAACTGACACCTCGTCCGACCGGGTACCCCAGGATTTGCGGGCCTTTGCCGTTCCTGGGGAGCGGCTGGTGGTGTTCGAGTTGGACGAGCGAGCCGTCACGGCCCCCGAGGATCTGGGGGGCGGGCTGACCCAGGCCGAGCGGGAAATCTTGCTGGCCATCGCCGGTGGGGCGTCCAACGCAGAAATTGCGCTGCGTCGCGGGACCAGCCTGCGCACCGTGGCCAACCAGGTGGCGGGCCTGCTGCGTAAGCTGGGCGCGGGCTCGCGGAGCGAGTTGGTGCTGCAAGCCTCGAGGTCGGCCCCGTGAAGCCGGGAAGCGCGCTCGATGTCGTCGAGGCCGCCTACCTGCCCATCGACGACAACGCCGAATGGCTGCGGGGGGTGCTGGCTCGCATGGACGAACTCGGTCTGGGTAGCTGGGGTGGGTTCGTGCTGCGCGACTCGCTGCCCGAGAGTTCGACCGTGGTTTCGCTCCCCGAGGCCGGGTTCACGCCAGAGGTCGTCTTCGCGACGCTCGAGCGCATGGATGCGAAGACGTTCGCCTTGGCCTGTCGACCGCAGCCGAGAGTCGACGAATGGGTCGGTCGCACCGAGCGCATGGCCCTGCAGACGGGGGAGCACGTCGAAGAGCTTCGCGACCGCATCGGCATGAAAGAGGCCTCGATGATTGGGGTCTTGGGCTGTGGCGTTCAGGGCACCGATGGGGTGGTGGCCTTCTTGTCTACGATGCTGCCCTTGAGCGCGCATGCGATGGAAATCCTCGAGGGCATCGGGGTCCACCTGGAGCACGCGAGCCGGTTGCGAGCGAGGATGGCCAGTCGGCGCATCGAGGAATCGTCGGCCGTGTTCGACTCGAGCGGCCGAACGCTGCACCTGCAGCCGGATGCCGAGGAGGGGCGCGTCTCACTGGCGGATGCCGTGCGGGTGACCGAGCACGCACGGGGGGCCATGCGCAGGCTGGCGCCGGACGAGGCGCTCTCGGCCTGGCGAGGCTTGGTCGATGGGCGCTGGTCGGTGGTGGAGCACACGGAGCGCGACGGAAAGCGCCTCTTGGTCGCTTTCGAGAACACCCCGCAGACCCTCCAATTCGGCGTAGCCGAACGCGAGCGAGCGGTGCTGGGTTACGCGGCACTCGGCCACTCGAACAAGTACATCGCCTACGAGTTGGGCTGGAGCGAGCCGCAGGTGAGCCGGCTCCTGCATTCGGGCATGCGCAAGTTGGGACTGCGCTCCCGACCCGAGTTGATCCGGCTGTGGAGCTCCTGGTTCCCCGGAGACGTGCCAGGTGAACCCGAGAGCTCGCGAGACGACGAGGCCGAGCAGTCGGGCGAGCGGGAACTCCTCGACAGTGGGTCCATCAAAGTCGGTTCGTGAGGCGGCGGCGGCGCTAAACTAGGCCC
Source organism: Polyangiaceae bacterium (assembly GCA_035456245.1). GTDB lineage: Bacteria > Myxococcota_A > Polyangia > Polyangiales > Polyangiaceae > NIC37A-2. The sequence continues at coordinate 5,224 of DATIDO010000616.1, read as the reverse complement.
AGCAACCTGGCCCATCTGGGGGCCGCTGCCAGAAAGGCCCTCGCCATGATCCCGAAGGGGTACCAGTTTCAATCCAAGTTCGGTAACGAGCGCTTCGCCGAGGGCAAGGCCGAAGGCAAGGCCGAAGGCAAGGCCGAAGGCAAGGCCGAGCTGCTCCTGAAGCAGCTAGCCCTCAAGTTCGGCGAACTCCCGCTCGAAGTCTTCGAACGCCTGCGCTCGGCATCGGACGACGAGCTTTCCGCCTGGGCCGAACGGGTTCTGACCGCTGCCTCATTGGACGAAGTCCTGCGCTGAGCCCCCTGCGGCTGCAGTTGGTTCGCGCCGGCGCGGGTTGGTGCGCGACGACGACGCGCAGCGGCGGCTTGCGCGCGGGTGAGGTTGGTCGCGCCGGCGCGGGTGAAGTCTGTCGTCCCGGCGCGGGTGGATGCGGGGTCTGTCGCGCCGGCGCGGGTGGAGTTGGGTCGCGCCGGCGAGGGTGAGCTCAATGGTTCGCGCCGGCGAGGGTGGATTCAACTGAGCAGGCGGTGGCTCTGTTGGTAGTCGCGCGGTCCCGACTCGGTCCGGGGCCCCAAAAAGAGAGCGATCAGCGGCCGTCGCGGAGGGCTTGCTCGATGCGGTCGCGGAAGTCTTGGGGCGAGCCGGTCACGCTGGGGACGTCGAAGGCGGAGGCCTCGAGCTCTTTGATGTTGGAGCGGGCGAGGCTGTAGGGCGTGGGGGCCAGCGGGATCAGGTTGAGCCAGGTCGACAGGAGCAGCTCGGGTAGTTCGGAGTGGGGCACGCGGGGGCGATGGCTGATGCGCTCGCTTGGGAAGGGGCGGGCGTCGAAACGCAGGTAGCCGACGATTTCGAGCGAGAGCTCGGGGTGCTGGTGCAGGAGCGCTGCGAGCGTGGCCGAGACGGTGGCGAAGTCCTCGTCGTGGCTGGGCGAGCCGGGGAAGTAGCGCAGCACGCGCGGTCCGCCCTCGCTCCAGGCGGAGGTGCCGTAGCGCTCCCAGCCGTTGGCGATCCAGCGAGCGGAGGGGACGTTGGGCACCACGTGAACGGGGACGCCGGGGCGGAGGCGTCGGAGTGCCTCGGCGATGGGCTCGGTGCTGCAGGTGAAGGCGTCGAAGGCGTCCAGGCCCTGGCGATAGACGGGCAGGCGGCGGCGCAGCCGCATGCGCTGCCAGAAGCGCGAGGCGTTGGGGAACTGCTCCAGCTCGCCGTCGAACAACAGATCGTCGTAGTCGGCCCACAGGCGACAGCCGCGTCGGCGGAGCGCGTCGAGTTGGCGTCGCGCAGGACCGTCCACGAACGGACGCACCACCAGCACGCGGTCGATGCCCTCGAGCGCGCGCTCGGACAGGTCGCGCCCCACGAAGGCGCGCGCACCCGGGAGTTGGTCCAGGCGATTCTCCAGCCGGTAGCGGCGTGAGTTCTCGGCCCGCGCGATGTGGGTCGCCCCGTACCAGAACAGGAGGCCCTCGCCATCGGCGAGCGCGTCGGGTTCGTGAGCGGGCGGGTAGATCTTCATGAGCGACGGAGGTGGCGAGGCTCGCGCGCGAGAGGCGGTCAGAAAAGGGGGCGCGCGGCAGTGGCCGATCCGGGCAGGGAAAGCGCCGTTCGCCGCTGAGTTGGAGCCCAGGCAGCCGGAATTGTCTCCCGCGCCGTTCGGGCGGAAGCTCCCAAGGTGGGCATTCGCATTGGGACCATCGACGTCGACAACTCCGCCCCGCTGACCCTGTTCGGCGGCATCAACGTACTGGAGTCGCGTGAACTGGCGCTGCGTGCAGCCGAGCACTACGCCCGCGTCACCACGAAGCTCGGCATTCCCTTCGTGTTCAAGGCCAGCTTCGACAAGGCCAATCGATCCTCGGTCGATTCGTTCCGCGGTCCCGGGTTGGAAGAGGGCCTGCGCATCTTCGAGGAGTTGAAGCGGGAGCTCGGTATCGCCGTGCTCACCGACATCCACGAGCCAGCGCAGGCGGCGCCTGCCGCCGAGGTGGTCGACGTGCTGCAGCTGCCCGCGTTCTTGGCGCGGCAGACCGATCTGGTGGTGGCGCTCGCCCGTACCGGCAGGCCCATCAACGTGAAAAAGCCCCAGTTCTCGAGCCCCGAGCAGATGGCCCACGTGGTCGAGAAGTTCCGCGCCGCGGGCAACTCGGACGTCATCCTGTGCGAACGCGGTAGCTCGTTCGGCTACGACAACCTGGTCGTGGACATGCTCGGCTTCGGCGTGATGAAGCAGGCGTGCCCCGGGGTGCCGATCATCTTCGACGTCACCCATGCCCTGCAGCGCCGCGAGTCGGGCGCCAAGGCTTCCGGTGGGCGTCGCGCGCAGGTGGTGGATCTGGCGCGTGCGGGTGTAGCGGTCGGACTGGCCGGGCTCTTCTTGGAGTCGCACCCCGATCCTTCGTCGGCGCGCTGCGATGGACCCAGTGCGCTGCCGCTCGCGCTCCTGGAGCCATTCCTCGTGCAAATGAAGGCGCTCGACGACTTGGTGAAGTCGCAGCCCGCGCTGCCGATTGCCTGAACCATGACGGACATCCAGCCGCTCGGCATCGCGAACTATCGGCGCGTGGTGGTGCTCACGGGCGCCGGGATCTCGGTGGCCTCGGGGCTGCCGACGTACCGCGGCAGCGGGGGGCTGTGGGATGCCGAGTCGGTGGAGAAGTACGTGACGGCGCGCGCGGTGGCGCGCGATCCAGCGGGGGTGTGGGAGTTCTTCGGGAAACTGCGGAAGGCCATCGCCGCGGCCCAGCCGAACCCCGGTCACCTGGCGTTGGCCGCGGCGGAGCGCGCGCTGGGGCCAGATGGTACGGTCTTGGTGGTTACCCAGAATGTCGATGGGCTGCATGGGCGCGCTGGGTCGCGCGACGTGGTCGAGTACCACGGCAGCGCCTGGCGCAGTCGCTGTACGGCTTGTTCGTATGCGCGCGTGGAGGCCGACCTGGGTAGCTTGGAGGAGCAGGTGCCCGCCTGTCCCCAGTGCGGTGCGCCGCTGCGGCCCGATATCGTTTTCTTCGAGGAAGACATCCCGGTCGACGCGGCGTGGCGGGTGAAGATGGCCCTGCGTGAGTGCGATCTGTTCTTGGCAGTGGGCACCTCGGGCGCCGTGTGGCCCGCAGCGGACTTCGTGCGCTCGGCTGATTACGTCGGTGCCCGGACGGTCTTCGTGGGCCCCGAGCCCATGGCGCCCCACAATCCGTACTTTCGCGAGCAGGTCCTCGGGCGAGCGGAAGAGGTCCTGCCGATCCTGCTGGGTGCGTAGAGCTCGGTCAGGCGAAGGCTCGGTTGGTGGTCGTGCGGTCCCGACTCGGGCCGGGGCCATCAATAGGCGGGCTCAGCCTGTGCGCAGTCGTCCGAACCAATCTTCGGCCAGCAATTGGTTGTGCGCGCGACACATCACGCGCAGCCCACCTACCGTGTGCTCGCGCAGCAGCTCCCACGGAATGAAATGATCCAGCTCCAAGTGCCTGCGACATTCGCACTGCCGACCGTCGCGTCCGACGAAGGCGCAGCGCTCGCCGTCTCGTTCGAATACCGCTCGCCGAACGGGCCGCGGGATTGCCGGTCTCGCCTTCCGCGCCGGCGCGGAACTCGCCGCCGCGGTTCGCCCCATCCATTGAGTTGGCGCGGTGAGATCGATCGGTTCCGGGAGACTCAGCGCTACCTCGACCTTCTGCGCAGCGGCCGCCGCGACGACGTCCACCGCATCTTCCTCCGCAACGGAGCGCGCCATCTTCCGCGCCGGCGCGAGCTTGCCGCGCTTCTCTCTTTCCAGCTTTTCCACCAAGAGGCGCAGCGCCTGCTCGAGCACCGGCTCGAACGCGCGCGCAGGATTCGTGTGACTCGTCAGATCGAGCGCTCGCTCCAAAAGGCTGCGCGTCGATTCGCCGACATTCATTTCCAGTCGCCACTGTTCGGGCCCCGTGGCCCGCAGGCGTCCCCGCGCGAACACCTCATCGCGCGCACTATCCGGACGGAGAATGGCCAGCTGCTTCTCGAGTTCGCGCTTGGTTAGCCCAGCCGCCATCTCGAACATGTCGGGCGCGTTATCCGTCGTGACGTGCGGTTTCAGCATGGTCAGCGTGGTGAGCGTCAGCTGACCCGTACTCAGAAGGCCGAGTGCGTTGGGGAATTCGGCCACCATTCGCGTGGCGGTGACCCGTCGATAGGCCTCGTCCTCGCTCAGTTCGAGCGCCACCTGGCAGTACTCGTACAGCGACGAGTAGCCGAGGCGTAGATGCAGCCGTCGTCTGTCCATCTCCAGCAAATGCTCGACGATTGCCGCGATGGTCACACGCTGTCGTGTTTCCAGTTCGCGCAAACCATCCACCAACTCGACATCCGTGAGCTCGAACAACGAGGCCATGCAGGCAGTCTACACCCTGAAATTTCGGCCATCCTGGGAGGCCCGCCAGTGCGCGAGCGCGCGACCGTTCGAGAAAAATGATCTCGAGGGCGAGAACGCGCGTCAGGCGGTCGACTGCGCGCGGCAATCGCGTGGTTCGAGCGCAACCTGCGCCGCGCGGACTCAGTGGGGCGGATTTTGCGTCAACGAAATTCGTGCTCGGTGAGTCGATTCTGCGGAGGTGCTCCGCGCCGGCGCGGAAGAGATCGGTGAGTGCAGTCGTGGCGCCGGTGGAGAGGTGCTCGGAGCGGGAGGAGCTCCGCGCCGGCGCGGAAGAGATCGGTGAGTGCAGTCGTGGCGCCGGTGGGAGAGCGGAGCGGCGAGGTTCCGCGCCAGCGCGGAAGAGATCGGTGAGTGCAGTCGTCGCGCCGGCGGGAGAGGGCGGACCTCGCAGGGGGCGGCCCGAAAGCGCCCCAGAACGGCTCGAGGGCCGATTTGTGGAGCGCGCGAGTTTTTTGCTAGATCGGCCCAGTGAACGGTGTTAACAGTGGGCACATGGCACCCCACGAGGTCGACCGAGATACGCGCGAGCAGCTGCTGAGGGCGGCGCGTGACGTGCTGCTCGACGAGGGGCTTGCGGGGTTCTCGCTCCGCAAGGTCGCCGCGCAGTGTGGGATTTCGGCACCCGCCATCTACCGGCATTTCGAGGACAAGGATGACCTGCTGGCCGCGGCGATTCAGCGCGGCGCCGCGCTCTTCACCAACTACCTGCTGTCGGCACTCTCCGAGGCGACGCCGCGCGAGCGGCTGCAGCAGCTGGGGCAGCGCTATTTTCGCTTCGCCGTGGAGAATCCGCGCGACTACGAGCTGATCTTCGTGGTGCGCTGCATG
>DATIDO010000615.1:0-3789 GCA_035456245.1 Polyangiaceae bacterium | reverse complement strand
AGGGCTCCGGCCATCGTCATCCGTGCGCGCCCCCGAGCAGTCTCGATCTGGGCGTGGGCGGTGCGCAGGTCGACCGAGCGGGTGCGGACCAAATCGAGCGCCTGTCGCCAGCTGCCAATCACGTGCGCGGGCGGTGCAGGCGGAGCGAGCATGGGATCGTCCACGCGCACGAACGGATCGTTGGCACCTACGCCGCTGGGAGGGCTCGGAGGCGCCGCAGCCGGTGGTGTAGCGCCAGCAGGAGCAGCAGCGGTCAGCGCCGGCGTCCTACCAGCTGGTTCGGCTGCACCGACTCGGGACGAGCCCAGGATGCAGAGGAAGCTTGCCAGGACGAGCTGAGGACGACGGGGCGCGAACATGGCCCCTTCGTATCGCCCGCTGGGTCGGGGTGGGAAGGGTCGCAGGCGACGCCCCCTGATCTTCGTCAGCCCCGGGCTGCGACGTCACGCTGCCAGCGGTCCAGCAGCTCGCCGGCTCGGCCGTGGTCGCCCCGAGCTGCCTCGAGGGCGTGAGGGAATGCCTCGTCTCGGAGCCCGGCACGGGCCAGCGCGAGGCCCAGAGTGGCCGCGAACTCGGGCTCGTGGGGCAGCAGCCGGCGTGCCAGCCGCAAGAACGGTAGAGCCTGGTCTGGGGCGCGATGGAGGGTCAGCAGCTTGCCGAGCTCGTGCGCGTACCAAGGGCAGTGGGGAGTCAGGGCCAGGGCATCACGGTAGGCCCGCTCGGCAAGCCGGAAATTGCCGAGCAAGGTGTGGGCCCGGCCGAGGGTTGCGAGCGCCCGGTCATCCTCCTGGACGGCGAGCACCTCGGTCGCCAAGCGGGCGGCCCGGAAGGGGGAGCGCTCCACCAGGTACTCGGCCAGTTGGCGCTTGGCGTAGACGGCATAGGCCGAGCCGGGATCGGCCGCCCGGATGAGCCGCTGGAGCATGGGGATGAGGTCGCGCGGCGGCAGGCCCTGGGACAGAGCCCATTCGATGTCCGTATAGAGACATTCGGTGCTGCGCGCGTCGCCTTTCACTCTGATTCAGGACTACTCCCAGAATCAGCCACGAACCAAGGGAAAAATGTGATCGTTCGGCCCCTGGGCGCTTTGTCGATCACCCCCCTGGGCGGTCTGCTAGAATGAAGGCCCCGCCGGCGCCGGGTGGGCCGACGGAGCCATTGGCCTCAGTCGTCCGAGGAGCCGCGGGACGCGCCGTCGCCCGAGTTGGAACTCCGGCGGGCCCGCTCCGCGCGCGCGGAGCAGCCGGCGATGGTGGCACCGTCGAGCGAGGACAGGGCCTGATCGACCAGCTCGGCGGGCACACCGACGAAGCTGTGGGTGTCCTTGATCTTCACGTAGCGGACGTCTTCGACGTCGAAGCCGCGGTCTTCGAGCGCTTCGAGGAAGTCCTCGCGATAGGCGCCGTCGCGTCGACCCACGTCGACGAAGATGCGCTCGATGGTCTCGTCCGACCGCAGGAGCTCGCGGGCCGAGATGGTCTCGAGTCCCTCGCCCAGACGCGGCTCGGAAGCTTCGGACGAACGAGGCGCTCGGCCTTCGTCAGAGCGATCCGAACTGTCCTTGGGCGCAGCATCATCGGCACCATCGCGCTCGGACTCGCCGCGATCCTCGCGGTCGTGAGCCTCGCGGCGCTCGCCGTCACGCTTCTTGCGCTTCTTCTTGCGCTTCTTGTCCCGCTTCTCGCTCGACTCGCCCTCGGCCGGTGCACGGTCCTCTTCGCGAGCGTCATCGGTGCGTCGCTCCTCGGAGTGACGCTCCTCCGAGCGATGTTCTGCGGGTCGGCGTTCTTCACGGCTTGGGTCCGCGCCGTGGTCACGGCGGCTCTCGTCCGCGCCGTGGTCGCGGCGGCTCTCGTCGCGGCGAGCGTCCGAGCGACGCGCATCATCCGAGCGACGCTCGTCCGAACGGTGACCTTCCGAACGACGGCCGTCCCGGCCGCGACGCGGTTCACTGTCCCGCGACTTCTGCGGAGCGGGGACAGCGGGAACCTTCTCGCGACGCGCCTCGGCGGCGTGCTCGCTCGAGTGCGGGCGGGCGCCCAGGTGATCTCGCAAGAGGCCGGCCAGAATCGTGACGGCGTCCTCGGAGGCCAGCACTCGGCGCGCCAGCTTGATCTCGTCTTCGGAGAGCTGGGGGCGCGGGAAGGCGGCCGCCAGGAACTCCAAGAGATCGGCCTCGCGGCGCGTCTCGATCTCGCGCTGGCTCGGCAGCTCGCGCGCGATCGGGAAGATCTTGTAGGTCAACCGCAGCATGTACAGGTTGCCGATGTCCTGTGGCGCGATCAGGCTGATCGCGGTGCCGGTGCGGCCCGCGCGGCCGGTGCGACCGGTGCGGTGCACGTAATTCTCGGTCGACTCGGGGAAGTCGGCGTTGATCACGTGGGTGAGGTGCGAGATGTCGATGCCGCGAGCGGCCACGTCGGTGCAGACGAGGAAGCGCAGCTTGCTCTCGCGGGTGTGCTGCATGACGCGCTCGCGATCGCTCTGCGAGAGATCGGCGTTCAGCCAGTCGGCAGCGAAGCCGCGCTTCTGCAGGGCGCTGGCGATGCGCTTGGTCTGATCGCGCGTATTGCAGAAGACGATGGCGCTCTCGGGGTTCTCGATCTCGATGATCTGAATCAGCTCGGACGCCTTGTCGCCGTGGACGGTGTAGGCGTAGTGCTGGATCGACAGGGCGCCGACGTGGTCGCCGCTGAGCGTGATGAACTCGGGATCACGCAGGCGGCTCTCGGCGATGCGCCGGACTGCCGGAGGAACGGTGGCCGAAAAGAGCAGGATTTGCCGCTTCGGGGGCAGCTGCTCGAGCACCGCGGTGATCTGCGGCATGAAGCCCATCGAAAGCATCTCGTCGCTCTCGTCCAGCACCAGGGTGCGGATCGAGTCGACCTGCAGCGTACCGCGCTCCAGGTGGTCGAGGACGCGGCCCGGGGTACCGACGACCACGTGCACGCCGGCGCGCAGCGCGTCGATCTGGGGCTGCATGGCGGCGCCGCCGTAGATCGCAGCGACCCGCAGGCCCTTGTGGGCGGCGAGCTGCTCCAGCTGGCGACTGATTTGCAGGGCGAGCTCTCGGGTCGGAGAGAGCACCAAGATCTGCGTGGCCGTCGAGTCGGTGTTCACCAGACGATCGACGATGGGCAGCCCGAACGCGGCGGTCTTGCCCGTGCCGGTGCGAGCCTGAACCACCATGTCGCGTCCGGCTGCGGCCGGCTCGAAGCAGGCGCGCTGGACGGGGGTGGGGTGCGTGAAACCGAGCTCGTCGACGGCGCGGCGAACGGCCGGCGACAGGGGAATGACGTCGAAGGTCGGCAGCGCCTCGGCGCTCGGATCCAGGGCAGCTTGTTGGGTATTGGTCACGGGTGAGCAGGGACGGACGGGGGAAGGGCCGCGAGAGCGGCGGGAGTCGCACGACGCAGTCGAGAGAGATCGAGCGCCTCATAGCGCACGGCTCGCTCCTCGGCATAGCGGAGCAGCTCGACGGAGCGGAGCGCCGCTTCACCGCGGGCGTCGCCGCGGCAGGCACGGGCAATCGTGCCGTAATGGGACCAAGCCGGCTCGACGCTGCGGCGGAACTCGGCCAGCGCGGCACGTTCGCCGTCGATCTGCTGGCCGGCGTGGCTGACGGCTCGTTGGGTCGCTTCGTAGAGCTCGGTCACACCATCGCGGCAGCTGATGGGCGGTCCCTCGCTGGGGGGGAACAGCACGGCCCGGATGATCTGGGTGGCCGAGGTGACTGTCAGCGTGAGGGCGCAAAAGCCGACCGCGATCAGACCCCACCTTCTCAGGCTG
>DATIDO010000614.1:0-4606 GCA_035456245.1 Polyangiaceae bacterium | reverse complement strand
CGCCGAGCTCGGCCCGGCGCGCGCCGCGGTCGCGCTGTTCGAACAGCCGACGGCCGCCGACGATTTGGAAGGGCTGGCGCGGGTCGAGCAGCTGGGCGCCGTCCCCGTCGCCGCCGACGAGAGCGCGCGCAGCCTGCGCGAGGTAGCGCGCATCGTGCGCGAGGGCTGCTGCAGCGTCATCAACGTGAAGACGGCCAAGATGGGATTGGTCGAAGCCTGGGACGCCATCGTGACGGCGCGCGGGGCGGGCCTGGAGGTGATGATTGGCGGGATGGTCGAGACGGAGCTGTCCATGACCACCTCGGCCTGCCTGGCGGGCGGCGTCGGCGGGGTCCGCTTCGTGGACCTGGACACGCCGCTGTTCCTCGGACCTCGGCCGCTGACGGGCGGATTCATCCAGCGCGGGCCCGAGCTGGATCTCTCGTCGCTCGGCGTGGGCCACGGCGTGGCTTGGCTGGGCGCTTTCTAATGTGGTAGCGCGCTCGCCCATGTCGGTATCGAACAAGCCTCCGCGTGTCCGCTTCGCTCCCTCGCCGAGCGGCTACCTGCACATCGGCGGCGCCCGCACGGCGCTGTTCAATTGGCTGTGGGCTCGCAAGCTGGGCGGCAAGTTCTTGGTCCGCATCGAGGACACCGATCAGGACCGCAGCAGCCTGGAGAGCGTGCGCGCCATCCTCGACTCGCTGCGTTGGCTCGGCATCGACTGGGACGAAGGCCCCGAGGTGGGAGGCCCGCACGAGCCCTACTTCCAGAGCGAGCGCAAGGAGCTGTACCGCCAGGTCGTCGAGGAGATGATCGCCAAGGGCAAGGCGTACCGCTGCTATTGCACGACCGAGGAGCTGAACGCCCAGCGTGAGGCGCTGAAGGCCAAGGACCCCAAGGCCCAGTTCGTCTACCCCGGCACCTGCCGCGATCGCACCGATCGGCCCGACAAGCCCTACGCCGTGCGCTTCAAGAGTCCCAAGACCGGCGCGACCAGCTTCGACGATTTGGTCTTCGGCGTGATCTCGACGCCCAACGACACGCAGCAGGACTTCGTGCTGGTGCGTCCGAACGGCTTGCCTCTCTACAACCTGGGCGCCGTGGTGGACGACCACGCCATGGACATCACGCTGGTGGCGCGCGGCCGCGACCACATCGGCAATACCCCCCAGCAGGTGATGATCTACGAGGCGATGGGCTGGGACATCCCGCAGTTCGCCCACCTGCCCATGATGCTTTCGCCTCAGGGCGAGAAGCTCAGCAAGCGCCACGCGTCGGTCAGCGTGTCCGAGTACAAGGACAAGGGTTACACGCCGATGGGCGTGCTGAACTACCTGGTGCGCTTCGGCTGGTCGTTCGGCGATCAGGAGATCTTCTCGCGCCAGGAGTTGATCGAGAAGTTCTCCTGGGATCGCGTCGGCAAGGGCGACGGCAAGTTCGACGACAAGAAGTTCGCCGATGTGGCCTTCGAGCAGCTGAAGACCCCCGCGCTGACGAACGACGCGGACTACCTCGCAGGGGTGCGCCCTTGGCTCGCAGCCGCCGGCCTCCCCGAGGTCGACGAGCGACGCCTGGCCCTGGCCCTGCCGTTGATCCGCGAGCGAGCTCGCGACCTGAAGGACGCCGCCCAACACCTGGATTTCTACTTCCGCGAGCCGCCCGTCTTCGACGAGAAGGCGCAGCGCAAGTTCCTGGTCCCCGAGGCCGCACCCCGACTCGACGCGCTGGCCGACCGCTTCGCCGGTACGAGCGACTTCACGGCCGCTTCGGTCGAGGCGACGTTCCAGGAATACCTGACGGCCGAGGGCTTGGAGATGAAGGCAGTGGCTCAACCGCTGCGCGTGGCGCTCACCGGGCGCACCGCGAGCCCGGGCCTCTGGGACGTGATGGCCGTGCTCGGTCGTGAGGTGAGCGTGGCGCGCCTGCGCCGCGCGGCCGAGATGGCCCGCGGGACCTGAGCCGAGCGACGATGGCCCCAGGCGACTTCCCCCCGCTCGACTACCCGGACGCCCGGCTGGCCCCCGTCTCCATTTGGATGGCTCTGGCCAAGTGGGCGCCCGTCCAGGCGCTCACGCCGATCCCCGTTATCCTGCTGGTCGCGCCGTTCGTTTGGCTGCTCTTTCGCAAGACCTGGCGCGAGCTGGACGAAGAGCGACTCGCCTACCTGAACGCCCATCCCGGCACCGACCACCGACCCGCCGTCTGCCTGGTGCTGGTCGCCATCGTGCTCACTCTGCAGGAGTACTACGGCGGCCGCGGCTTCTACCAAAGCACCTGGGAGCCCTGGCTGCGCGAACTCCAGCTCGGTGGCGTGCGCTTCCTGAACGTCGAGAAGTACGGCGACCTGTACGGCTTCTACTGGTGGGTGGCGGCGCGTGTCCTCGGTTACGTGGTGGCGCCCGTGCTGGTTTGGCGCGTGCTGTTCCCCGCCGACCGAGTGCTCGACATGGGGCTGCGGGTGCGCGGGTTTCTATCCCACCTCTGGATCTACGGCTTGTGCCTGGCAGGGGTACTCGTCGCGATGTTCTTCGTCGCCCGCCAGGGCGACTTCGTGAACTACTACCCGTTCTACAAGAACGCCTCGCGCAGCTGGCTCGACTTGCTGACTTGGGAAGCCATCTACTTCCTGCAGTTCTTCGCGCTCGAGTTCTTCTTCCGCGGTTGGATGCTGAGCGCGCTGCGCCCCTCGCTCGGCTCGGCGGCCATCTTCGCCATGGCGGCCCCCTACTGCATGATCCATTACGGCAAGCCGTACTTGGAGGCGCACGGCGCCATCATCGCCGGGGTCGTGCTGGGCTCGCTTTCCATCCGAACCCGCTCGATTTACGCCGGTTTCCTCGTTCACATCACGGTGGCCGGGCTGATGGACACCATCGCCCTGGTCAGCCGCGGCGCGATGCCCACTCGCTTCTGGCCTTGAGCCGAGCGTGGGTAATATTTCCTCTGCGAACGCCGTATGGACGGCGTTGGGCAGCCGTCGCGTGTCCGGCAAGCGGGTTGGGCTCCCGACGTGTCGGTCCAACGGCCAACCGAGCGAGAGGAAAGGATGTGACCATGGGGTGGTTCAGTTCCGCGTTCAACTCGGTCCGCCCGGGCCTCGCACCGCTGCGCGAGTCATCCAAGCCGCCGGACCACCCGTGGATCACGAGCCATCGGGCCGGTGTCCTCCACATCGTCTTTCCGGCCGAGGCCAAGGATGGCGATCTGGAGCGCTTCTGCTCCGAGCTGGGCGCCTTCTGGCAGCGAGCGCAGGGCACGGTCGGCCTGCTCATCGACTGTCGAAAGGTGCGCGTCACGTCCTCGGAGCAGCGCCGCATGCTGATCGAGTTCCGCAAGCGCACGGCCCCGCTCGTCGCCCAGAAGGTCTCCTGCGGCGCCTACCTCGCCGACAGCGCGCTCCAGCGCGGCCTCCTCTCCGCCATCCTGCTGGTGCGGCCCCCCAGCTACCCCTACCGGACCTTCCCCGAGCCCAGCTCGGCGCTGCGCTGGTTGGACGAACGGATGGGCACGACGGGCCGGACCGTGCCGCCCTCCTGATACCGGGCTCCCGACTCCGGCCGATAGACGCCAAAAGGCCGCCCCAAAAGCCGCCATTCCACTCGGAGGCGAACCCCCGAGCCGATGCGGAAGGGTGACGTTCGGGTGTCGGACGACGGAGTCCTTGGACCCGGGGGGCGAGACCGAGTATTTCGCCCCCCGAAGATGGACGATCTGAAGAACTCGAACACCCCCCTGCCTCTGATCGACGAGCCTGGCCATTCGCTGGGTCCCTGGTCGCCGCAGAAGAGTGCCAAGCTCTACCAGATCGACGGCTGGGGAAAGCCCTACTTCCACGTGAACGAGGAGGGCAACGTCTCGGTCACCCCCGATCCGGACGACGACCGCGAGATCGATCTGCATGAGCTGTGCGTGTCACTGGAGGCGCGCGGCCTCGACATGCCGCTCCTGCTGCGCTTCTCCGACATCCTCAAGCATCGCATCGGTCGGCTGAACCGCGCCTTCCAGAACGCCATCAAGGAGTACGACTACCAAGGTCGCTACCAGGGTGTGTTCCCGGTGAAGGTGAACCAGCAGAGCCACCTGATCGAGGACATCACCGCCTATGGCGAGGAGTTCGACTACGGCCTCGAGGCTGGCTCGAAGCCCGAGCTGCTGATCGCGCTGAGCGCGATGCACAAGAACAACGGCCTGATCGTCTGCAACGGCTACAAGGACCGCGCCTACATCGAGACGGCCTTGCTCGCCCAGCGCTTGGACAAGACGGTCATCGTCATCCTGGAGCGCATCGAGGAGGCGGACATCGCCATCGAGGCCAGCCGTTCGCTCGGCATTCGGCCGCTTTTGGGCGTCCGCGCCAAGCTCACCAGCAAGGGCGTGGGGCGCTGGGCCAAGTCAGCGGGTGACCGCGCCAAGTTCGGCCTGTCCACCGCCGAGATCGTCGAACTGGTCGACAAGCTGGCTGCGGCCGACATGCTCGACACCCTGCAGCTGCTGCACTTCCACATCGGCAGCCAGATCTCCAGCATCATCCCGATCAAGAACGCCCTGCAGGAGGCCGCCAACATCTACGTCGAGCTGGCGAAGATGGGCGCCAAGATGGGCTACCTGGACGTCGGCGGCGGCC
>DATIDO010000613.1:0-10743 GCA_035456245.1 Polyangiaceae bacterium | reverse complement strand
CGCATGAAGGCGAGCGGCGCCACCTCGATCTCGCCGCGCTGGCGCATCAGCTGGATGCGCTCGTAGTCGAGCAGATCGTTCAAGGCATCGTAGAGCGGCCGCAGGTACGGGTTCACCTTTTCGGCCATGTCGCCGGGCAAGAATCCCAGGCGCTCGCCGGCTTCGACGGCCGGGCGCGTCAGCACGATGCGCTTCACCTTCTTTTGCACCAGGGCCGCGGCCGCCATGGCCATGGCCAGGTAGGTCTTGCCGGTGCCGGCGGGACCGATACCGAACGTCAGATCGTGGCTGCGGATGGCCGAGATGTAGGCGCGCTGGGCGGCCGTCTTGGGCGCCACCGGGCGACGCCGTGGCGTCACCAAGATCACCTGATCGAGCAGCTCGTTGAGCGAGCGCGTCGGATCTTTGCGCAGACCACGCAGCGAGTGCGCGACGTCGGTCACACCGATCTCGATGCCCGAAGCGAGGAGCTCGGCGGCGCCTGCCAAGAAGGCGTGGGCGGCGTCGACGTCCTGTTCGCGCCCACCGATCTGGATGGTGTCGCCGCGCAGGCCGATCTGCGTGCCCGAGTGATCGGCCACCTCGCGCAGCAGGGCGGAGCTGGGGCCCGATAGGCGCAGCAGGAGCGCAGGGTCGTCGATGGTGAGGCTGCGCGTCTTGGCAGCGGGGGCCGTGGCGGGGATTCGAGCTGAGCTGTCCAACACCTGGAGTCTAGAGCGCGGGGCGGCTTGCCGCGAGGTCGCCGGCGGTCCCCGGGGGGCCGTCCGAGCCGGCCGCGGGCGGCCGCGGAAAAAAAGAAAGTCATTCGTCGATCCGTCCGGGCCCCGGTCGTCGTCCGGGTGAGAGCCCCCCGGGGGGCGCGGCCCGAGCGGTCCACGGGCCGCCGTTCGCGCTTCGGGCACCCGAGGCCGAGCGATCCGCTCGACGGGCCCCACGACACCCAGGCAACCTACATCCCAACCAGCGAAGGAGTTTCGTGATGCGCTACATCGTCATGCACAAGATCGATCCCAAGGAGGATCCCCACGCGCCGCCGCCCCAAGAACTGATCGCCAGCATGGGGGCGCTGATCGACGGCAGCGTGAAGTCGGGCGTATTCGTCGACGGCGACGGCCTGCGACCGATCGAGACACGGGCGCGTGTGCGCTCGGCGGCGGGGGTTGTCACGGTCGAGCGCGGTCCCTACGCGGGGAGCAACGAGCTTTGCCAGCGGCTCGCGCAGATCCGCGTGGCCTCGATGGACGCCGCCATCGATTGTGCGCGCCGCTACCTCGAGGTGCTCGGAGACAGCGAGATCGAGATCGGTCCGATCGTCGAGGCCTGGGACCTGGGCTTCATGCCGCGGCCCACGGGGCTCGACAGCGAGCGCTTCTTGCTCGTGCTGAAGAGCGACGCGCGCAGTGAGGCGGGAGAGCCGCTGCTCGCCGAGCGGAAGGTTGCGTTGGCGTTGCTGGAGTCCGAGCTGACGGCGTCGCGGATTCTGCGCAGCACGGTCGCGATTGCGCCCAGCCGACGAGGCAAGCGCTCCGGGGCCGCCAAGCAGCGGAGCTGGACGGACGGACCGTTCGCCGAGTCGAAGGAGCTGATCTCCGGCTTCAGCATCCTCGAGCTGCCTTCACTCGAGGATGCGCTGGAGTGGGCCGGGCGCTACGGGGCGATTTTGGACGGCAGCGAGGTGGACGTCCGTCCGCTGGAAGACTGAGCGACCGCGGGAAGCCCGGGCGGCATCGTTGGTCGGGTCCGGGTTGGTTGGGACGGGTCCGGGCTGGTTGGGACGGGTCCGGGCTGGTTGGGTCGGGGGATCGAGCGCAACGGACCTTTGCGTGGACGCGAAGGGTGGCGGCCTTCCCTCGCTCCCGAGCGGCGCTAGGTTGGGCGCATGTCGCTCAAGGTTCATGTTTGGTCGGACGTCGCGTGCCCCTGGTGTTACATCGGCAAGCGTCGGCTGGAGGCCGCCGTCGAGAAGTTCGGCGACCAGGTCGAGGTCGAGTGGCACTCGTTCGAGCTCGATCCCAAGCGAGGTCCCCGCCCGCGCGTCGGCCACGCCGAGATGCTGGCGAAGAAGTACGGCGTCCCCGAGGCGCGCGCGCAGTCCATGATCGACAACGTCACCCGCGTCGCCGCGCAGGACGGGCTCGACTTTCAGCTGGAGAAGTCGGTGCCTGCCAGCACCTTCGACGCGCACCGGCTCATTCAGCTCGCGCGCGCACGGGGCAAGCAGCCGGAGCTCGAGGAGCGTCTCTTCCGCGCCTACTTCACCGAAGGCGTCGACGTCGCCTCGGCCAGCGAACTGACGCGTCTGGGGGCCGATGCCGGCCTCGACGTGGACGAGATCGCCGCCGTGCTCGCCTCGGACGACTTTTCGGACGAGGTGCAGCAGGACAAGGACGCGGCGCGCGAGCTGGGCATCACGGGCGTGCCGTTCTTCGTGATCGGTCGCTACGGTGTGTCGGGCGCGCAGCCCGCCGAGCAGCTGCTCCAGGTGCTCGATCGCGCCAACGCCGAGCAGCTGGTCGAGCCCGAGTTCGCCGAAGGCGCCGCTTGCGGCCCGGACGGCTGCTGAGCTCGCAGGGCTGCTGCTGCTTCGTTCGAGGTCACTCGCTCGGTTCGTCGGCTGCGCGGCGCAAGAGCTCGCCGCGCAGCACCGGTAGGATCGGCAGATCCGCGTCCGCCCAGCTGAGCGACTCGATGTCGTGGTGCTCGATCCAGCGCAGCGCCAGGTGCTCGCGCGCCTCGGGCTCACCCTCGCGGATCTCGGCGAAGTAGACATCGAGCACGATGTCGCGGCCGCCGGCGTGTACCTGGCCGCGTCCGGCGAAGTCGCCCACGACGATGTCGAGCCCCAGCTCCTCGCCGATCTCGCGCACCAGCGCCTGTTCGGGGGTCTCGTCGGCCTCCACCTTGCCGCCCGGAAACTCCCAGCGCTCGCCGAACGACCCACCCCGCGGCCGCTGACCCACCAAGCACCGGTCGCCGCGCAGGATGGCAGCACCCACCACCGAGAGGGGACGACCGGGAACGGGGGGCTTCGACTTCATCCTGCTCCCTGCAGGCGCGTTTCGGCCGCCTCGCAGAGGGTCATGGTACTCCCGGAGAAGGCGCCGATGCGAGGAGGGGCGCCTTGGCCGGTCGGCGAGCTGGATTGGGCATTTCCCGGGCAGCGACCGCGGTCGCGGCAGCTGCGCAGTGCTGGGTGACGTGGCTGGGTGATGTGGCCGGGTGGTGTGGCTGGTTGGCGGCGCTGGTTCGCGTGGTTGTCGTATGGCTGATTGGCCTGGTTCCTGCCGTGCCCACGCTGCTTGCCGCTCGCGGCGTCGTGCTGTGAACTGCTGTCGTGGCGGTCCTCACCATCGAACCAACCAAGGAATCCGAGCTCTCCACGGACGAGGGCCTGCTGCGCACCGTCTGGGGATACGTGTACTCGGACGATCGAGCGCACGCCGTCTACTTCGTGCGCTGGAACGACACGAGCCTCGACGAGGCCGTGTTCGTGGTGTCGGTCGGAGCCTGGGGTGACGGCAGCACCAGCCAGGATCGGCAGTGCACGGCTGCCCTCGGTCGCGTGCATCAGGGTCAGCTGGCGTTCCGTTGGATCGACGCTGGCGAGACGAGCTTTGCGGACAACGACTTCTTGGGCGTCATGCGGCGGGCCGACGACTTGCGCGAGAGCCCACTCGCCGACGAGGTGTCCCACGTGCTGGATCACCTGCTCACCGATGATCCGCGCATTCGAGACCTGCGCGAACGCTTGATGGCACGGGCGGACGTCGGAGACGGCGTCGAGGGTCGGGCCGGGGTGCGTCACTGAGTCTGCGCGCTGAGTCTGCGCGCTGAGTCTGCGCGACGGAGTCTGCGCGACTGAGCCTGCGCGCTGATGCAACCGCCGCGGGCGTAGGTGACGAGCAGCGGCCCCCCCGACTTGCCCGTAGCGAATGGCGCCGGCTAGATTCGGCGCATGCATCGCCTGCTGGGAGCGCTCTGGCTCACTGCCTGCTCGTGTTGGAGCTGTGGCGGGTCGCCCCATGCGCAGCCCGCGGCGAGTGCCGAGCCGACGCAGGAGGCGCCATCGCCGGCAGCTCACGATTCGGAGGAGGCGAATTCCGAGGCCGCGTCGGCCGAGACTGCGACGCCCCAGGGAGGTCTCGGAATTTCGGGCCTGACGAGCGAGGAAAGCATCCCGATTCCGTCGGCCCGTGCTGGAGGGGGGCCCGGGGGGCGTCTACCGGCCTCCGCGATCCAGGCAGTCATCCGCGAGCACTTCGATGATCTTCGCCGCTGCTACCAGGCCGGGCTCGGCCGGGACGCTAGCCTCACGGGCAAGGTGATCGTGCGCTTCGTCATCGGCCGCGACGGAACCGTCACCGCCAAGGGAGCTGCTCCGGAGTCCACCATGCCCGACGCGGCCGTGACGGCCTGCGTCCTCGACGAATTCGCCAAGCTCGTCTTTCCCCAGCCGGAAGGGGGGATCGTGACGGTCGTCTACCCCATCCAGTTCAGTTCGGAGCCCTCGAAGTAGCCCGAGCTGACGGCGTCACGGCGGTGCTGCGCCGCCGGTCTCTCGGCACCGCCGGTCTCTCGGCACCGCTGTCCCTGGGCGCGCGCCACGGCTACTTTCTCGCCTTCGAGTGCAGAACATCACGCTCCGCGATCAGGGTGACACGTTCCAGGTCTCACGTATCGAGGTCGAGGCGCCCTCGCGGTTGGTGCTCTTTGCCGTGGGTGCAGGCGGAAATCCCGAGAGGCACGAAGGCTTGTTGAATGCACTGGCCGAGCGAGGTGCCTCGGTCGTCGCGCCTCATTTCGAGCGGATGCTCTCGCCCTACCCCAGCGAGGACTTGCTGGTGCTGCGGGCGCGCCGCCTGCGGCTGGCGCTCGCTGCCGCGTCGCGCCCCGGCCTCGCCACCGTCGGGCTCGGACACTCGATTGGAGCAGCCTCGCTGCTCGCGCTGGCCGGCGGGACGATGTGGCTGAGTCCGCATGGCCAGCCGCGCACGCTGCCCATCGAACGGGAGCCGCGGCTCGCGCGCGTGGGCCTTCTCGCACCCGCGGCGGGATTCTTCCAAGCGCCGGGGGCGCTGGATTCGGTCGAGGTGCCTCTCCGTCTCTGGTCCGGTGAGCTGGATACCTCGTCGCCCCCCGGTGCGGCGTATGCACTGCAGAAGCTGAAGTGCACTGCGGCCGAGTTCGACGTTCGTGTGCTCGAGGGGGCCGGGCACTACTCGTTCATGAACGTCCTCCCGCCGCAGGTCGTCGACACGCTGTCCGATCGCGAGCGCTTCCTCGAGGAGTTGGCGCGTGACGTGGGTGCGTTCCTGTTCGCTTGAGCCGGGCGTCGCAGTCGAGTGCGCGCGAGACTAGAGCGCCTGGTTCGCCATGGCGGCGACGGCGTCGGCTACGTAGGCGCGGTAGCCGCGGGGCGCGCGACCGAGCAGCTCCGTGGTTCGGCGCAGCTCGTCGGGCTTCGGTCCGCCGGCCATCTTGGCGAGTGTCTCGTAGGTCTTGAGCCAGTCGTCACGCTTGTGACCGTGGAGGTTTTGCCGAATGGCAGCGCGCCAGGCCTCGCCGTCGTGTCCCACGTACTCGACGCCCCGTCCCAGCATCTCCGCCCAGATCGCGGCAGCCTCGGGGCCGCTCACGGCGTCGGGTCCGGTGAGTGGGAAGCAGCCGCGCGGATGCAGCGCCTCGTCCTGGCGCGTGGCGTCGAGCAGGAGCGTCGCAGCGACCTCGGCGATGTCGAGCACATCGACCTGAGTCACGCCCCTTTCGCCGAGCGGCTGCGTGTAGCGCCCCTTCAGGATGTCGGCGCGAAAGACCTCTTCGTTCTGAAAGAACGGCGAAGCCAGCAGGAGCTGGGTCTTGGTGGCCGCGGAGAACACGCGCTCACCGATGCGTAGCCGCCGCCGGTAGCGCGGGAACAGCGTCCCATAGACGGCGCGGAGCAGCGCACGCAGCCAACCCCAGCGAGCGTCGGCGTGCACCCCCAGAAACACCAGCGGAGTTCGGGTGCGTTCGCACGCGGAGAGGACGTTCTCGGCGTAGCGTTCTTCGTTCGGCTCGTGCGGGTTGACGAAGAACACGGCCCGCGCCCCCGCAACGGCGTGCTCGACCGTTCGTGCGTCGTCGAGATCACCGACGACGACACGCACGCCGTTCGGCGGGGTCGTCTCGCGAGTACGAGGGCGAAGGAGGACCGTGATCTCTGCATTCTTCGCGAGCAGGGCTCGCACGACCTCGCGTCCGACGGTTCCGGTGGAGCCGATGACGAGGATGGGCCGAGGATCCGGCGGGGTGTCGTCGGTGGTGGCGCGGTTGATGGATCGTGACGTGCTTCGGGAGGGCGAGTTCGGTTGGGACATGGCTCGCAGCATGCCCAGCGCAGTCGCGCTCACCCATGACCGGGGGCGCCAACGAATTGACGTTGGCCGCCAGCCGAATCGCTGTTCACGGCTGCCGGACCGCGTCGCACCGCGCTGCCGTTCAGCGCGCGATTCAGCGCTTCTTGGCGCCGCGACGAGGCTCGGGCCGATCTTCTCCGTCGACGGGCAGGGCCGTGGTGCTGCGGATGCGGCGCAGCACGAAGCTCGAGTGGACCCCGCTGACGCCCGGGGTCTTGGTGAGTTGCCCGAGCAAGAAGCGCTCGTAGTGGTGCATGTCGGACACGACGACCTTGAGGACGAAGTCGGCGGACTGACCCGTCACGAGCGAGCACTCCAGAACCTCCGGCATTCGCGCGACCGACTTCTCGAAGGATTCGAAACGCTCCGGGGTGTGGCGATCCATCGAGACGCTCACCAGCGCCGTGAGCTTGAGGCCCAGCTTGTCCGGATCGAGCAGGGCCACCTGACCGACGATGTAGCCCTCCTCCTCGAGTCGTTTGACGCGGCGCGCGCAGGGCGTGTCCGAGAGGCCCACCGCGGCGGCGAGGTCGTGGTTGCTGATGCGCGCATCCTTCTGGAGCAAGCGGAGGATGTGCCGATCGGTGGTGTCGAGGTCGTGATTCATCTTGCTGCCAGCCTGGAACATCTTGGAGGAATATCGCGCAATGGGCCTCGAAGGCGACAGAATATCGCGAACCGGCTAACGATGGCAGCGAAGTTTGCAGGGATTCGCCAGGCGCTCGCGACTAGACTGTCCGCCAGCCGACATGGAAACCAACGTCCAGTTCAACCACCGCAAGTACCGTCCTCACCGGTCCTTCACGAAGCCCGATCGTCGCTGGCCGAGCGGCTCGCTCACGGCGGCTCCGGACTGGTGCAGCGTGGACCTCCGCGACGGCAACCAGGCGCTGATCGAGCCGATGACTCCCGCGCAGAAGCTGAGGATGTTCGAGCTCTTGGTGGACGTCGGCTTCCGGGAGATCGAGGTGGGGTTCCCTGCCGCATCGGCCCCGGACTTCGATTTCGTCCGTCAGCTGATCCGAGAGGGTCGTGTACCGGACGACGTGACCATTCAGGTGCTGACGCCCGCGCGCCCCGAGTTGATCGAGCGCACCTTCGAGGCCCTGCGTGGGGCGCGGCGCGCCATCGTCCACCTCTACAACTCCACCTCGACCGTGCAGCGCCAGGAGGTGTTCGGCATGAGCGAGGAAGAGGTCCGCGAGTTGGCCGTGCGCGGCGCGCGCGTCATCGCCGAGGCCGCGGCCAAGCAGCCCGAGACGACCTGGACGTTCCAGTACTCGCCCGAGAGCTTCACCGGCACGGAGATGGAGTACGCGCTGTCGGTGTGCAACGCGGTGATCGACGTGTGGCAGCCGAGGGCGGAGCGTCCGGTGATCATCAACCTGCCGGCGACGGTGGAGGTGAGCACGCCCAACGTCTACGCGGACCAGATCGAGTGGATGAGTGAGCGGCTGCACGCTCGCCAGCACGTGCGTTTGTCACTGCACACCCACAACGATCGAGGCTGCGGCGTGGCCGCGGCCGAGCTGGGCGTGTTGGCCGGAGCCGATCGCGTCGAGGGGACGCTGCTGGGCAACGGCGAGCGCACGGGCAACATGTGCGTGGTGACCATGGCGATGAACCTCTACAGCCAGGGGATCGATCCGCGCTTGGACTTGTCGAACATGGACCGCATCCGCGCGACCGTGGAGGCCTGCACGCAGTTGCCGGTGCATCCGCGTCATCCGTACGCCGGTGACTTGGTCTTTGCGGCGTTCTCGGGCAGCCATCAGGATGCCATCAACAAGTGCATGCGCGCCGATCGGGCGCGGCGCGCCGTGGAGCCGGAGTGCGATTGGCACGTGGCCTATTTGCCGATCGATCCGCGCGACCTGGGGCGCAGCTACGAAGCCGTCGTGCGCGTGAACAGCCAGTCGGGGAAGGGCGGCGTGGCCTTCGTGCTGGAGCGCGAGTACCAGCTGAGCTTGCCACGCTTCCTGCAGGTCGACTTCAGCCCCGTGGTGCAGAAGATGACCGAGCGAGCGGGCAGTGAGGCCAGCGCTCCGATGCTGAAGGAGCTGTTCGACGGGACCTACCTGCACGTGCCTGGCGCGCCCGAGGTCGAGAGCTACGCGCTGCAGCGCGCGGAGGGGTTCGACTCGCTGAGCGTGCGCTTCCGCGGGCGGAAGGACGAAATCACCGTGCAGGGCACGGGCGTTCTGGAGGCCTTCGTGCGCGCGGTCGGGCAGCTGACCGACCGCGAGATCGTGCTGGTCAATTACGACGAGCACAGCCTGGGCCAGGACGAGGGCGCGGAGGCCGTGGCCTACGTGCAGGTCAGCTGCCGTTCGAAGTCCGGCGAGGTGGCCCGGGCCTGTGGTGTGGGTCGTAGCCGCGACATCATCGAGGCCTCCATGCGGGCGGTATGCAGCGCGGTGGCCCGGGCGTGAGCGGCCTCAGCTCGGCTCGAGGGACGAAAGGCGCGTGAAGCCTTCGTTCCGGTAGCGCGAGTAGAGGTGTTGGATCTCCGGAAGAGAGCCGGCGACGAACGGACCGTACTGAACGATCGGTGCGCCGATCGGCTCGCCGGCGTAGAGCACGACGCGCCCACCCTCGGGGCCGGCGTGGAGCTCGAGGTGGCTGCCCCCCGGTGACGCCAGATGGCCGACGTCGCCGGTCTCGAGTGTCACGTCGTCGACCCGAACCGAGCCGGCCACCACGTAGAGGAAGCCGGAGTAGTGCTGGGGGAGGAGCTGGAGCACGCCGGCGTTGGCCGCGAGCTCGAACTCGACGAGCGTCGTGGGCACCAGGTTGCGCGTCGTCGAGGTCAGTTCGCCGGTCGTCCCGCTGTAGAGCCGCGCGACGACGCCGGGCTCGCGCCGCACCGGCACTTCGGTGGCCCGCAGTACCTGGAAACCGGGCGCGCTGTCGCGCTGCTCGGGGCGTAGCGCGATCCAGGCCTGCAGAACGCGAACGGGGCCGCGCCCTTCGACGCTCTCGTTGTGAACGATGCCTCGGCCGGCCGTCATCCACACCACCTCGCCTTGCGAGAGCAGCCCTTCGTCCCGATCGAACAGGCTGCCTTCGAGGACCAGGGTCACGGTCTCCAGGCCGGCGTGGGGATGCGCTCCGCCCACTTGGCGTCCGGGGGTGAAGTCGAGTCGGTCATCCATCAGGAGCACGAATGGGTCGGTCTCCATCGGGGCTCGAGGGGTGAGGACCTCGACCGCAGTATGCCCCGGGCCGGCGAATCCAGGCTCGGGCGGGGGCGTGCTGACGCGTCGGGCGATGGCGCGAGGCAAGTGGGACATGGGCTCATCCTGTGGCCGCCAGTGCCGCACGCAAGCGGCCATTGGTGAGCAGCTGCTACCCATGGATCGAGCAGGTGCCTCCTGCTCCGTCCGTACCGAGCCTGGGGCCGGCGCGGAGACGTGCCGGGGTTACTCAGTAGTACGAGAGCGAAATCGCCAGGCCGCCCCGGATCAGGAACGAAGCCTCGCTGTTCTGAACGAGGACTTCGCTGACCCGAAAGACCTGGCCTTGCTGGGTGACGCCCAACTCGAAATCGAGCAGCAAACCGAGCTCGAAACGCTGGCCAATCCACAGGTGATAGCCGGCTTCCGCCGTCCCCAGGATGCCCGTACCGCCGGGCACCTTTCCGTCCGAACCCGGCTCGTGCGCAGACCAATTCAAGAAGGCAAACGCAGCGCCCACTTGCCACGGTGAGTCGGGCGCCATGAACCAGAGCAGCTGCGCGCCCAGCATCTGCAAAGCGATGCCTTCCTCGAAGCCGAGCTCGCCGTCGCCGCGGAAGGTGGCGCCCGGACTTTGGGCGATACCCAAGTAGCCCCCGAGCAAGAGATCCCGACGTAGCGCTCCACCAATCATGCCGCGGAACTCGAGCGGTGCGGCGGTGAGCGAGGACGAAGCGCTGCTGATGTCGCCCGTCGACGGGCTGCTCACCGTGGTCTCCGTCCGGCGGAAGATGTGCGTCACACCCAGGCCGAGCGTGGGGCGCAGGATCAACCCGGAGCGGCTGTAGCGGCGCATACCCATCGTGATGCCCGGATGCGCGGACGGTGCTGGGTCGGTGTATGCGAGGGCAGGAGCGCGGCTCTCCGTCAGCGGTGGGGCCTCGGGTCGCGCCGGTTCGGCTGGCGTCGCGGTCGGCTGAGCCGAGGCGGATGGCCTCTCCAGAGCGTGCGCGCTCGGCGAGAGCGCGATGAGGCAGGCCTCACAAGTCATTGCGCCCACACCCAGCGCAATCGACGAGAGCGGCGCCGATCTCGGGGCGGAGTGGGCTGAGCGAGGAGCCACGCGGCCGGATGCTCGCACTGCAACCCAGCGCTGTCGAACGCAGCTCTGG
>DATIDO010000612.1:0-9868 GCA_035456245.1 Polyangiaceae bacterium | reverse complement strand
GGGTCGGCCGGGTACGAGGGGGCCATGGGTAACGTGAGGACCACCATCACTCGTCTCGTCTGGATCGCCGCGGCGCTCGGGTCGCTCCCGGGGTGCGGTTCGAGCCAGAGCGAAACCGTGGCGCCGCGCCCCGTCGAGGCCGAGATGGAGGCGAGCGAGTCGCCGACCGAGACCGTCACGGCGCCGCTCACCGAGCTGAGCCGTCAGCAGGTGGACGCAACCGTGGACGCCGATCTGCCGGTCTTCCTCCAGAAGGTCGAGGTGGCTCCGAACCTCGTGGATGGCAAGTTCAGCGGCTGGCGCATCGTCCGCTTCAGCAACCCGGCCGAGTGGCGCGGGGTCGGACTCTCGCCGGGCGACGTGGTGCGCACCATCAACGGGCAGCCCATCGAGCGCCCCGAGCAAGCCTACGCCGTGTTCGTTTCGCTCAAGGCAGCCAAGTCCCTCGACGTGGCCTACGAGCGGGACGGGCAGCCGATGCGTCTCAGCTTGCCGATCGTCGATCACTCGCCACCGGCGGCTCCGTCCGCTGCTCCTCCGGCGCCAGCGCCGGCGGCTCCGACCGGCTCCGCAGCGCCTGCCGGTACGGCCACTGCGCCTGCAGCTCCGACGGGCTCTGCGGCGCCCGGCACCCCCGCGCCCGCCGGCTCCAAGCCTCCTGCTCGCTGAAACAGCTCCGACGAGCCCCAATGGGCTCGACGACCCAGCGGCTCCGACGAGCCCCAATGGGCTCGACGAACCTCGACGTCACGGCGGCAGCTGGAAGTCGGCGATCGACTTCACCATCCGCGCGAACGACTCCCGCGTCATGCGCGCGCCGCTGGTGAGCCAGTCCGTGTGCACGGCCGGACGCTGGTCGTCGTGGAAGTGCCCGAGTGTATCGAGGTGGTCGGCCTCGACCACCCAGATCAGCTCGCCCCACAGCATGCTGAGGGTCGGCACGATGCCGTCGTTGTCTTCGGCGCTCACGTCGTGCTCGATGAAACGCCGCAGCTGAGCCAGCTCGACGTGGTTGGGGACGGCGTAGCCGTAGCGCTCCCGCGGCTGAGCGGCGAATTGATAGAGCGTCGTGTAGAGCGCGGCCGTGAACGCCATGTAGGGCGAGCGCACGCGGCGCGCGGCGCGCAGCGAGGTCGGCTTGGGCGAGGCCGCAGCGATGGACCCGTAGCGGACGTTCTCGGCGTTGGTCACCGCGGCGTTGAACAGGTCCATCGCCTCGGGGCTGATCTGCAGGATCGCGCCTTGATCGACCAATACCTTCGACAGGTAGTCGGTGATCTCACCGCGGCGGTCCCGATCGACGAAGCGCAGGATGGTGTCGGTGACACGCGAGAACATGCGCATGTCGCCACCGAACACGGTATCGATGCCGCCGATGCCAGCGAGCAAGCGGGAGAAGATGGCGAGCGATGGCTCGCCCAGCTTGAGCGACACCACGGTCAGCAGTGACAGCGCGTAGAGCAGGCGCGCGCCCGAGACGGTGGCGAAGTAGCTCGCCAGCGGCGTGCCGTAGTGGGGCGTGTCGATGGTCACCAGGCTCTGCACACGAGCGCGGAAGGCCAGCAGTTCGCGTGGGAGCTTCAGGTTGGAGCCGGGCGAGAGCACCAGGCGGGCGTCGAGGCCGCCCGTAGAGTGGCCGACGATGTGAATCGGGCCGGCCGACCCCGCGCTGTGGGAAATGGTCGTGCACAGGATGCGGGCACGCTCGCGCAACGACGAGGTCGGCGGCGCCGGCACGTCGACGAAGGAGACGGCCAGGCCGTGCCTCTGGTAGTGGGTCTCCAGCTCGCGGCGGACGTGCTGGAAGTAATCATAGCCGGCGAGCTGGCCGAAGCCGAACATGCCGGGAACGAAGTAGATGCGCTGAACTTCGCCGCTCACTCGAGGACCAGAGTTTGCGCCAACGAGAAGTCGAAGCGTACGGTCACGTTCGACAGGCCGGGGGCGACGGCAGAGTGCTTGCGGATGCGGTGCAGGGTGAGCCTCAGCTCGTCCCCCGAAACGGCCAATACTTCGTCGCCCCAGGTCGAAGGGACGCTGCCCGCGCCATCGGCATCGGCGAAGGTGCAACCGATAGACCGGGTACCGTTCTCGACCACGATCCAAATCGTGTCGTCGTCGCTGGCACCAGCGGGAGCCCAGGTGAAATCCAGGAACGGGCCGGCCTTGCGGGGCCCGGGCACCTCCCACGGCGCTCCGCCGACCGTCACTTCGCTGGGCAGCGTGGGGCTGGTGAAGCTCGCGTCGAGTGAGCCGAGCTCCTCGATGTCTCGCGCGATCCAGCGATAGCGCTCACCCGCCGGCAGGCCTGCCGTGTCCCGGTCGCGGCTCGTGTGCACCACGCCGCGGATGAGATCGGTCACGGTGGGGATGGCGTGGGGCGCGAGCTGATGGGTCGTCGAAGCCGTCTGCAGTTCGACTGCCGCGGCGTCGAGCAGATCGATGCGCGAAAGCTCGCTGACCGGGCGCGTGTCGGAGCTGAAGGTGCGCAGGCGGCAGGTCCCGGCCGGAGGGATCTCCTGGACCAGCCCAGCCATGGCGAGCGCGGCGTCGCGATCGGCCGAGGGGGGGAGGCGCACGAAGCCGGCCAGCGCGTCGCCCCGGCTCACACCTTCGGCGGAGTCGACTCGCTGCACCAATAGAATGGCCTGCGCAGACCCCAGCACTTCACTCGTGCTGTAGTCATCTGTCTGCACCGAGCAGCCGAGCGTGGACGCCATCAAGCCCAGCAGCGCGACCGATGCGCTCCGCTGACTGCCGAGGGGCCGTCCTTGGTTCGGAGTGCGACGCATCTCTGTCGAAATTCTACGGGGCCGACCGTCCCCGGGCAAGCAACGGGCGAACACCGAGCCCGAGAACCCCACTGTTTCGCATATTTGGCCGACTCGACCGGGCCGGCGAGCTGCCGTACAGTCCGCCCCCCGTGAAGCCGGCCTCGTCCTTTCCATTCCGCCTCGGTCGCGCGCTCGCCGCGGCAGGCTTCGTCGTGCTGCTCGGCTGCCAGCCCCAGATTGGCGACGACTGTCGCCGCGATTTGGACTGCTCCCAGCTGCGCGACCGTATCTGCGACACCACCCAGGCCGGCGGCTACTGCACGCAGTTCAACTGTTCGCCGACCAGTTGCCCCAAGGGCGAGTCGATCTGCGTCGCGTTCAACAACGAGCCTTCGACGGTTCCCCAGTGCACCAACCTGGGGCGCACCTCTCCCTACGTTCGCAACTTCTGCATGCGCGTCTGCGGCAGCGATGGTGACTGCCGTGACGGCTACATCTGCATGGACATGACCGAGGAGAACCCGTTCGGGGCCGCGGTGGTGCAGAAGGACCCCACGATCACCAGCGTCTGCGTCTCGCCCCAGTCGGCCGAGCCCATCGGTTCGGACCGCAACAACCAGGTCTGCACCGGCGCGCCCGAAGGCGGGGCCGGGGGCGGCGGCGGTCAGGGCGGCTCTTCTCAGTAAGAGCAGCTCAGAGCCAGCGAAACACGCTCTCCGCATAGGCCACGACGACGTAGTAAACGACGTAGCGTGGGATGCGCAGCAGGCACAGCGCCCAGATGCGTGAGAACGGCACGCCCAAGAGCCCGGCCGTCCAGCAGGTGAGCGAGAAGGGCAGGGGCGTCAGCGCGCCGAGCGCCACCGCGGTCGGCCCCATGCGCTGGATGAAGTCCTGACTCTTGCGCTTGAAGCGCCCGAACAACACGTCGGCCCAGCGCGTGCGAGCCAGCACGCGCCCACAAAAATAGCCACACCAGCCGGCGACGGCGGAGACCAAGCCCATGGCCGGAATCACGACGGGCCACGACTCGTGGTAGTCGCTCGAGGCGATCAGAATGAGGAGTGAGTCCGGCGGGAACGGGCTGACGACCGTCTCGGCCAGAAACAAGAACACCAGCATTCCGCCCAAGCCGAGCGTGCCGAACAGCCACTCGCTGAGGCGCGCGAGCTGCTCGCCGTAGAGCAACGTCAGGGTGCCGGCCAGGACGGCGAGCAAGAGCAGACTGACCCCCGCCCAGAGGACGTTCTTGCGCACCTCCTCGGCGATGAAGCGTTCGGAGTTGGGCGGGAGATCACTGGGCCGGTCCGGAGCCGCGTCGGGGGCATCGGTGGTACCGTTCATGGTCGCTCTGGGCGCTCGGGTTAGCTACGGTCCCGGCAGTGTTCAAGCTGGCTCCTCTTCCTCGGACCCTGCAAGCCGCTGATCGTGATCGCGCTCATTCTAACCCAAAAGTCAGAGAGAGCGTAGCGGTCGATCTGGCGCGCGAGGGTGAGCCGGGGGAGCACGCGACCCGAACCGCGTGGCTCGTCGAGATGCTCGCCGACACGGATGCGTCGGTGAGGCGCCGTGCCCTGCTGTCGCTGGCGGACCGTCGCGCCGTCGAGGCGAGCGGCTCGGTGGTGGCCCTCTTGGACGACGAGGACCCATCTGCCGCGCAGTTCGCGCTGGTCGTGCTGGGTGAGCTGGGCGCCGCCGATTGCCTCGAGGCGATCCGGCCCTACCTGGAGGCAGTCGAACCCGCGTTTCGCTTCCAGGCGCTGCAGGCCTGGGCGCGCCTCGCGCCGAACCAGCTGGCGGGGCCCTTGGCCGCGCGCTTGGAGGACACGGATCCCAAGGTTCGTCTGTTGGCGCTGCGGCTTCTGGAGGAGTGGCTGCTCGACACTCCGGGCGCCGAGCTGGATTCGGTCCTCGAGGCTCGCGTGCAGCGGCTGGCGAGCGATGCCGACCGTGACGTGGCGCTCGTGGGGCAGCTGGTGGGCGCCGAGCTGGGGCTCCAGGTGCCGCACGACCAGCTCATCGCGCTGGTGAACCGGCGCCGTTCGGCGCCCGAGCCACGAGACGAGCAAGGGGCCATCGAGTTCTGCGGACGTCAGCGCCTGGCGGCCGCGCGGGCGGGTCTGGCGAGCCGGGCGCGGGGCGCTTGGGGGCTGAGCTTCGACCCATTCCGCTTCCAGGCACTGGCCGGCCTGGCCGCATTGGGCGACGTGCGCGCCCACGCCAAACTGGAAAAACTCCTACGCGGTCGTGGCTCGTCGCGGGCGCTCGCCGTGTTCGCCATTGGGCGGGTGGGGCCGCCCGGCTTTCGTGCCCGGCTGACCGAGCTGGCCAGCGAGCCCGGCGACTTGGACCCCGAGCTCCTCCGTGAGGCCCTCGCCGGGCTGGACGAAGCCGAGTCACCGCCGAGGTAGCGGGTCATCGACGCGCCGGGCCCCCGCCCATTTCAATTGCCTGGGGGGTCCGCTAATGGCCGGCCCATGTCCGATCAGTTCGAAGCGATTGTACTCGGTGGTGGTCCCGGCGGTTACGTTTGTGCCATCCGGCTCGCGCAGCTCGGCGTGAAGACGGTGTGCATCGAAGAGGAAGAGTACGGCGGTGTCTGCCTCAATTGGGGCTGCATTCCGTCCAAGGCTCTGATCGCCAACGCCCACTTCTACGAGAAGGCGCACAGCATCGGCGCGCACGGCATCGAGGTGTCGTCGATCAGCGTCAACCCGGACAAGATGCAGGATTGGAAGGACGGCATCGTCAAGAAGCTGACCAGCGGCGTGCGCGGTCTGCTGAAGTCGAACGGCGCTTCGATCATCGAGGGTCGAGGCAAGCTGGTTGCGAAGAACGTCGTCGAAGTGACGGAGAAGAACGGCGGCAAGCGTCGCGTGACGGCCAGCAAGGCCATCGTCATCGCGACCGGTTCCGCCACCATCCAGGTACCCGGCTTCGAGTTCGACGGTACCCACGTGATCGGTGCGCGTGAGGCCGTGAGCCTGCGCAAGATCCCCGGCCGTTTGTGCGTCATCGGCGGCGGCGTGATCGGCCTGGAGCTCGGCATGGTCTACCAGGCATTCGGTTCGCAGCTCACCGTCGTCGAGCTGACGCCCAGCCTGCTACCGGGCATCGATCCCGACTGCGTGAAGGTGGTCGAGCGCGCGCTGACCAAGCGCGGCGGCAAGGTGCTCAAGAACACCCGCGCCGAGCGCGTGGAGAAGAAGGCGGACGGGACGGTGGCCGTCCACGTCACCAACGGCGGCAAAGCCGAGGTCGTCGAGTGCGATCAGGTGCTGGTGGCCGTGGGCATGAAGCCGCGCTCGCGTGGCATCGGCCTCGAAGAGGTGGGCGTCAACATCGACGCTCGCGGCTTCGTCACCACCGACGAGTTCTGCCGCACCAACGTCGACGGCGTCTACGCCATCGGCGACGTGAGCGGTGTGCCCATGCTGGCCCACAAGGCGTCGAAGGAAGGCGAAGTCGCCGCCGAGGTCATCGCCGGACACAAGGCGGCCAAGGACTGGCGCACGGTGCCCGGCATCGTCTTCACGCACCCCGAGATCGCCTCGGCCGGCTACACCGAGGAGCAGGCCAAGGAGAAGGGCTTCACGCTCCAGGTGGGCCGGTTCCCCTTCGCCGCGTTGGGTCGCGCCATGAGCATCGCGGAGACCGATGGCTTCGTGAAGGTCATCGCGGATCAGGCCACCAAGCGGATCCTCGGCATTCACATCGTGGGGCCCTCGGCCAGCGATCTGATCAGCGAGGCCGCCCTGGCCGTCGAGCTGGTGGCTACGGCCGAGGACATGTCGCTCACCATTCACCCCCATCCCACGTTGGGTGAGGCGCTCATGGAAGCGTCGGCTGCCGCCCTCGGGCACGCGATCCACATCGCCAACCGCTGATACCGTGTGGCCCGCGCCTCGCGCGGATCCACGTCGAAAAGGCCGCGACGTCGCCCCATGGGCAACGTTCGCGGCCTTTGTCATGATTCCCTTCGGGGTAGGGAGTCGAATGAGCGAGCCGAGCGAGCCGAGCGAGCCAACGCGCGAGTCCAGCGCACGAGGAGTGGGCAGGATCGTGGCCCACGTGCGCTACCAGTCCACGGTCGATCCCGATGTCACTCAGGAAGAGCGCGATCGCGCTTGGGCCGAGTTGGCTGCGCCGATGCTGGACCGCGCCAGCGCGCTGGGTGGTCGGCTGGTGGCCTGGGGTGACGAGTTCATCTGCGTCGACTTCTCGTGGGACGCGCTCTACGACGCGCTCGACTTCCTGATCGACGCACCGCTCGCGCTCGAGCTGGCCAGCGGTCTGTGTCACGGTGACGTTCGTGTCCTGCACGACGCTGGTCGCGTCGCCCCCGCCGTGGGCGCGCCGCTGCGCGAAGCGGCCCAGCTCGCCGAACTGGCGCGGCCGGGTGAAGTACTGGTCGCGCCGGAGTTGGTGCGCGCCACGGGCGAGCGCTTGGTGACTCACGGTGAAGCCGGAAAGCGGCCTGGTAGGCCGGAAATCGAAGCCTGGTTGCTCGACATGGACCACCCACTGCGCGAGCCGAGCGTGCGCCCGCTGAGCGTGCCGCTCGAGTTCGAAGCCGAGGAGCCGATGTCCTTGGGTGGCCCTCAGCTCGCGCGTTTGGTCAGCGCAGCCGAGGCCGTCTCGACGACCAGCCTCTTTCCTCGGGCGATGGGTTCGGCTCTGCAACGGCACGACGGAGCCTCGCTCCGCGAGCTGGCGAGCGATCTGCGACGCGAGGCCAAGTCGCCGGTGCTCGCCGAGCGCCTCGACGCCATGGCCGCGCTGGCGAGCGGGCGCAGCGGCGACGCCATCCGGCGCTTGCGTCACGCCAAGGAAGAGACGGCGGGTGACGATTGGGGCGGGCGTTGCCGTTCGACTTTGGCGCTGGCCGTGGCGCTCTCGGGGGCAGGGCGGGCCAACGACGCCGTTTTGGAGGCGCTGGAGGCGCTGGCGCATGCACGGCGGGGCAGCGACGAGCGCGGCGAATACGCGAGCGTGCGCTTCCTGGCGCAGCTGTCTCGCTCTTTGGCGGATCCGGTGGCCGAGGCGCTGTGGCTGGCCCGCTCCGAGTCGATGCGCGGGCCGCATGGCGCGCGGGCTGACTGAACCGAGCATGCTCGAACTCGAGTTCGTCCCCAGTATCGAAGCCGTTGGAGCTGCCGTCTTCTCGGAGCTGGAGGGGCCCGAGACCTACCCGTTCCTGCGCTACGCCTGGCTCTCCGCCTTGGAGGGTTCGGGCAGCGCGAGCCCCGAGCGAGGCTGGATCCCGCGACACGCCGTGTTGCGGCGCGGGGCGCAGATCGTGGCCGTATGCCCCGGCTACGTGAAGACCAACAGCTTCGGCGAGTTCGTTTTCGATCACGCCATTGCCGACTTCGCCGAGAGCCGGTTGGGCTTGCGCTACTACCCCAAGTGGATCGCCGCCGTACCGTTCACTCCCGCGTCGGGGCCTCGCGTACTGTTCGTGCGTGGTAGTTCGCCGAGCGAACGAGCCGAATGGTTGGAGCGACTGGCCGAGCTGCTGCCCAGCATGTTGGAAGACGGTCGGCTGTCGTCGCTCCACCTGCTCTTTCCCGGACCGTCGCAGCTCGATGGTTTCGTCTCGAGCGGCTGGGCGCTGCGCGCCGGCCTGCAGTTCCAATTCCACAACTCCGGACTGGCTGATTTCGAGGGGTTCTTGGCGGGCTTTCGCGCCAAGACACGGGCCATGATCCGCCGCGAGCGCCGTGAGCTCGCCCAAGGTCCTCTTCGAATCGAGGAGCTGACGGGCGCGCGGCTCCGCGAGTTGGATCCCGAGCTCGTTCACCGACTCTACCTGACGACGGTCGACAAGTTCGTGTGGGGGCGTCGCTACCTGACCCGAGATTTCTTCGCGCGAGTGCTCGCGGAGATGCCCGACAACCTGCAGATCATCATGGCGAGCGAGCAGGGAGAACCCGTCGCCGGTGCGTTCAACCTGCTCGGCACCGAGGCCCTCTACGGGCGCTACTGGGGCGCGTTTCGCGAGGTGAAATACCTGCACTTCGAGGTGTGCTTGTACCGCGGCGTGGAGTCCACCATCGCGCGCGGCCTGAGCCGCTTCGAGCCGGGCGCTGGTGGTGAGCACAAGGAAGGTCGAGGGTTCGCTCCGACGTTGACGTGGAGCTTGCACCACTTCGCCGATGCTCGGCTCGACGGGGCGGTGCGCGACTACTTCGCGCGCGAGCGGGAGGCGCTCGAGATGCGCAGCCTGGGCTAATGCGTCGCGTCAATCACCCGAGCTCAATCGTTCGAGTTCAGTCACCCAGCTCAGTCACCCAGCGCGCCGCTGTGGAAGAACCACTGCCATTCGAGCCAAAGGTGGAACACCGCGGTCGGGTCATCGACGGGGCCTACGCGCAAAAGGCTGCGTCCGCGTAGCCACGGTCCGCCCGCCGAGCCTGCCAGCGGGGCGCCAGCACCCAGACCTACCTCACAGCCTGACGCCCCCGCGAACGAGCCGCCTCGTGGCTCGGCGAAAAACGCGCCGACGTGCAGGCCGAGCGAGTCGATGAACAGATCGACCGTGGACGAGTTGCTCTCCTTGTCGTCGGGCCAGCGAATCAAGAACAGCGGCTCGAGCACCAGGCCGACGCCCGCGACTCTTTCCATCCGGTCGCTCGAGTCGACCGATTGGCTGAATGCGCCGTACACCCCGACTGCTTGGTAGAAGCGGGCGGTGGCGACGGCCATGGGCCGCGGTACGGCGTCGCGCACGTCGATTTCGATTCCGCCACCCAAGCTCAAGCCCAGATCGCCATCGAAGCGACCGTAGACGCCATCGCCGGAGCGGTCCGACTCGCTGGCCCGAGCGACCGCGGGAAACGCGCCCAGCACGGCACCGACGATCCCGATGAGGGCAGCGCGGGCGGGGAAGAGGGACGGGAACGGTTTCAAGGCAGGGTCTTCTCGAAGGAGCCGCCGGCGAACGTGCGCCCGGTCGCGGCGGGGGCTCCCAACTCGGCGATCACAGCGTCCCTGAGTTCGGCCCCGAAGATCAAGCGGGGGCGCGCCAGCACTTGTCCACGCAGGCGCCCCAGCAAGAAGGACACCTCTCCCGGCCGGCGCTGACTGCCATC
>DATIDO010000611.1:0-2821 GCA_035456245.1 Polyangiaceae bacterium | reverse complement strand
ACTGTTCGGGTTCGATGATGGAACAGTGGGCGGGGCACCGAGCTCAGTTACGGTCTTGCGGGACCCAGGAGGCCACGGGCTCCCGCCCACCTTCACCCGGCTCAGCTTAGCGCCGGGCACGTTCTGAGAGATACAAGGAGGGCCGGGGCCGCGTGGCCCCGTGCTATTCTTGACGCCGTCCCCCGCCTTGGAATCACTCGATCACCTTGTCCGCCCGCAACAGGAGCGACGGCGGAATTGTCAGCCCAAGCGCCTTGGCAGTCCTGAGATTGATCAGCAGCTCGAATTTAGTCGGCTGCTCGACGGGGAGATCGCCCGGCTCGGCACCCCTCAGAATGTTGTCAACAAAGATTGGAGATCGCGCAGGGCGAGGAGACTCCCTGAGACCACCGCCGGGAAAGTACGTCGCTCCATCTCCGGTCGCCGCTTATTCACTCGATCACCTGGTCCGCCCGCGCCAGCAGCGAAGGGGGGATGGTGAGGCCGAGGGCCTTGGCGGTCTTGAGGTTGATGACCAGATCAAACCGTGTGGATTGTTCCACAGGCAGCTCGCCCGGCCTCGCCCCTCTCAAGATCTTGTCCACGAAGGTAGCTGCGCGGCGCCACAACTCACTACGATTGGGGCCGTAGGCCATCAGGCCGCCGGCCTCCGCAAAGGTTGGTAATCCGAAGATCGTCGGCAGACGGTGTCTCACTGCAACATCCGCGATCTGAGTTGAACAGACGTTGATCATCGCATCCTCGAGCGCCACAAGACCCGACAGACCTTGCTCGATGCGCACCAAAGCATCGCCGACGTCTGCGGGCGTTTGGATCTTGATGTGTTGGACATCGATCCCCAACGTCTTGGCGGTTGCTTCGATCCGTTTGACGACAGGCCCGTGGACGGCATTACTTGGGTTCCAGACAATAGCAACACGGCTGAGCGTCGGAATCGCCTCCTTGAGAAGTTGGAGACGCTTTGCGCCGAGCTCTGGGAAAAAGAAGGACGCTCCTGTGAGGTTGCCGCCGGGGCGGGCGAGATTTGTAACAAGGCCGGCTGCCACCGGATCGCCAGTGACCGTCATGACAATTGGTATCGTGGTGGTCGCTTGTTTCGCCGCTCGGGCCGGCGGTGTGCCTTCTGCGACGACAATGTCCACCTTGAGCCGGACGAGGTCGGCTGCGAGGGCGCGCAGTCGGTCGTAATACCCGTCCGCATATCTGGACTCGATGGTAATGTTCCGTCCCTCGGTGTAACCGAGATCGCGTAGGGCTTGCCGGAAGATCTCGATGTAAGGCGTGGCAAAGGCTTCCGAGGCCGCGATCAGGAGCCCTATCCGGTAGCTTTTCGTGGATTGCTGCGCCTCGGCGGCGAGGGGCGCGGCAAGCAGCGCAGCAGCGCCCGAAAGGAATGCCCGCCGTTCCATCACTCGATCACCTGATCCGCCCGCGCCAGCAGCGAAGGGGGGATGGTAAGGCCGAGGGTTTTGGCGGTCTTCAGATTGATGACCAACTCGAACTTGGTGGGTTGCTCGACCGGCAGGTCGGCCGGCTTGGCGCCCTTCAGAATTTTGTCGACGAACGTCGCCGCGCGGCGACGCAGGTCTGTCATGTCGGCGGAGTACGCCAGCAGGCCGCCCTCGTCCACGTACTCTCTCGTCCAGTAGATACCGGGCAGCCGATATTTCAGCACGGCTTCTACGAACCGCTTGCGGTGCTGGAACGTTAGGTAGTCCCCAACGACGATGATCCCGGCCGCGCCCTCTCTCTTCGCGCGAGCCAGCACTGCATCGAAGTCTTGTGGTCCGCTGACCGGACTGATCGACAACACGATCCCGAACGTCTTGGCGGCGCGTTCTAGCTCGCCTCGGACTTGGGGGGGCGGGCCGGCAGGATTACTTGCGACCACGACAAAGCGGGATGCCGACGGTACTGCCTCTCGAAGCAGCTCGACGTACTTCTGAGTGAGACCGGGGGCGAGATTCGTCAGTCCCGTGACGTTCCCGCCCGGCCGCGCCAGCGTCGTCACAAAGCCCTCAGCGACCGGATCGGGGACCAGTAACATCACGATGGGAGTACTCGGCGCGGCCTGTTGGACCGCCTTTGTCTCGCGTACTGCGGTCGTGACGACGACATCGACCCCGGAGCGCACGAGTTCAGTGACGAGGCGAGACAGGTTCTCCGGGTGCCCTTTGGCGAACGCGCGCCTTACGCTGAGATTGCGGCCTTCGACATAGCCTAGTTCGCGCATCGCGTCTAGAACCGGCTGCCACCAGACGGGATCGCCGCCGAGGGATACCAGCCCGACGCGGTACATTGGGCTCGCCTGCTCGGCCTCCGCGGCGAGCGGTGCGGCGAGGCTACCTGGGATTAGCGCTAGGAAGGTTCGTCGTCCCATCATGGCTGCCGCCTCAGCTTGTCGGATGCCATCTCGAGCAGCGCCTGGATTTCGGCGTCGCGCTCCCCCTGGAGGTGCGCCCGCCAGCGCCGAGTTCACACGAGCCCGGCAGCGGGCCGAACAGCCCGTCTTCT
Source organism: Polyangiaceae bacterium (assembly GCA_035456245.1). Taxonomy (GTDB): domain Bacteria; phylum Myxococcota_A; class Polyangia; order Polyangiales; family Polyangiaceae; genus NIC37A-2. The sequence continues at coordinate 307 of DATIDO010000611.1, read as the reverse complement.
GGTGTCCGCCCAGCGGCCCGCCGCGCCCTCTACAAAGCGCACGTGCGGATTCTGCCAGCACTTGGGGCGCGGGGACAGGGGATTCCATGGTCTAGAGGCTCAGGGCCTCGGGGAGCGGCGCGGCTCGTAGAGTTGTCGCTGCGCCTGCTCCAGTTGCGCGAGGCAGGCATCACGACGAAACGCGGGCTCGCCGACACCGCGAAGGAGAATGCAGCCCCCGCCTTCTATCGGCGGTACGCCATCGTCGACCCGACGGTGCTGCAAGAAGGGGCCGCCAAGCTGGCTGCGTTTCATGCTGGGCAAAGTA
>DATIDO010000610.1:0-3174 GCA_035456245.1 Polyangiaceae bacterium | reverse complement strand
TTCACCGACTCCATCGCCGTCAACCTGCCCAACCGCCTGTTCGAGCGCACCGACCTGGTCGAGAACATCCACCAGGCCGTCACCCACTACGGCGTGTCGCACCGCTCCATCGAGCTCGAGATCACCGAAACCGGGCTGATGAAGGACCTGCAGAACGTCATTCCTTCGCTGCACCGGCTCAACGAGATCGGCGTCGAGATCTCGATCGACGACTTCGGCACCGGCTACTCGTCGCTGGCCTACCTGACCACGCTGCCCATCAGCGAACTCAAGATCGACCGCTCCTTCGTGCGCGACCTGGGCATGACCCCGCAGAGCTCGGCCGTCGTCACCGCCATCATTGCCCTGGCCCGCTCGCTCGGCCTGCGCGTGATCGCCGAGGGCGTCGAGAACATGCGCCAGATGGAAGTGCTGCACCGCCTCGGCTGCGTGGTGATGCAGGGCTTCCTGTTCAGCAAGGCCCAGCCCCCCGAGATGCTGGAGCAATGGCTCGAGCAGACGGTGCTGCCCCGCAAGGCGCCCTGGATCGTCGACGCCGAAGACGCCGACGCCACCGATGCCCTGCGGGCGGCCATCGAGGCCCGCTCCCGGTTCGGCCCGCAGGGCTAAAGCCCGGCGTTCTTTCATCCGATATTCCCGCTGATGGACACGACACGCGCTGCCGCACCGCGAGCCGCTGCTGAAGCCTTGCCGCCGCAGCTGGCCAAGGCCGCGCTGCGCCGGCTGGTGATGGAGCGGCTGGAGCCCACGCCCGAGAACTACGCCCGCGCCTACTACCAGGAGGCCGGCACGCCGCTGCCGGCGGCCCCCGCCGCACCGGTGCCCAGCAGGGAAGAGTTGGCCGAGCAGGGCGAGGCCCTGGCCGGGTTGATCGAGCGGGTCGTGCGCGGCGTGCAACGCGGTGGCCGCCAATGGACCACGGCGCGCAAGAAGGAAAGCCTACAGCGCGTTTTGTCCAGCTCACGCAGCGATGCCCAGCGCCTGCAGCAGCGCCTGCGCCAGCTGCTCGCCGGCTGGGAGAGCGACACGATCGAGGGCGCCGTCGACCCCGAAGCCCTGGCGGCCGTGGTCGAGCAGCCCTGGGCTGACCCGACGCAGCCCGCACCGCTGACGGATGCGCCGATCCCCGGCGCCCCGGACGAGAACACGCCCCTCTGGCGCGGCATCGTCTCGGAGCTCGGCGGCGCGCTCCAACAGGCGCTGCCCGCGCCACCCGCGCCCAGCAGCGAACTGATCCAAGAACTCGCCGAACTCATCGCCCGCATCCGTGAGCGCGGGCCGACGGTCGGGCAGGGCGACGAGGTCGAGCAACTGTGCAAGCGCGCCGCCCGCGTGCTGGCGCACCGCCACCACCTGATCGACCAGCTCAGCGGCCTGTGCGAGAAGCTCACCGCCAGCCTCGCCGACCTGGCCGAAGACGACAGCTGGGCCCGGGGCCAGTGCGAGGCCATGAAGAACGAGATCGAGTTCGGCCTCACCGCACGCAGCGTGCGCTCCGTGAGCGAACTGCTCGACAACACCCGCGAGCGCCAGAAGCAGTTGCGCATCGAGCGCGCCAACGCGCGTGATTCGCTCAAGACGCTCATCACCCGCATGCTCACCGAGCTGGGTGAACTCGGCTCGCAAACCGGCCGTTTCCACGAGAACCTGGGGCGCTATGCCGACGTGATCGAAAAGGCTGACACCCTGGAGAGCCTGACCGGCGTGGTGCGCGAGATGGTCGAGGAAAGCCGCACCGTGCAATCGCTCGTGAAGGTGGCCCAGGGCAAGTTGCAGTACGAGCACGAGCGCGCGACCGACCTGTCCGAACGCGTGATCGAGCTCGAGACGGAGTTGCGCCGCCTGTCTGAAGAAGTCTCCACCGACCAGCTCACGAAGATCGCGAATCGCCGCGGGCTCATGCAGTCCTTCGACGCCGAGAAGGCCCGGCTGGAGCGCGAAGGCACGCCGCTGTCGATCGGGCTGCTCGACGTCGACAACTTCAAGCGCCTCAACGACGAGTTGGGCCACAACGCGGGCGACATGGCGCTCAAGTCGCTTGCCGACGTGGTGAGCAAGGCCCTGCGACCCCCCGACCACGTGGCACGCTACGGCGGCGAGGAGTTCGTCGTCCTGCTGCCCAACACCCCGGTGAACGAGGGCGAACAGATCCTCACGCGCCTGCAGCGCTCACTGAGCGGCGGGCTCTTCATGCACGAGCAGAAGCAGGTGTTCGTCACCTTCTCGGCCGGGGTCACCGCCTACCGCCCCGGGGAACGCATCGAGATGGCCCTGGAGCGGGCCGACGAGGCCCTGTACGAGGCCAAACGCACCGGGAAGAACAGAACTTGTGTAGGCTGATCGGTCTCTGACCCAAGAAGGAGATCGAGATGAGCACTTCCACGCCTCGCCTGAGGCGCCCGACCTTGTATGCCACAGCCGCCGGCGCCTTGCTGCTGGCGGGCTGTGCTTCGCCGCAGCTCGACGCGCAGTGGGCCGACCCCGAGCTCTCTGTCGGCAACCCGCTGCGCGGTGCGCGGGTGCTGGTCGTCTGCGAGGCGCCGGACCTGGTGCTGCGCCGTGTTTGCCAGGACGCCCTGGTGTACCAACTCGGGCTTGCCGGCGCCACGCCCATTCCCGCCCCTGATGTGGCCGGCAACCCGGCGCCCGGGCAGTACATCACCGCGGCCAAGACCGCGGGCGCCAAGGCCGCGCTGGTGTCGACCGTGTCGCAGAACAGCACGGTGGTCAGCCCCGGCTTCTCGATCGGCGTCGGCATGGGGGGCTGGGGCAGCAGCGGCGCGGGTGGCGTGGGAGTCTCTGCGCCGGTGGGCGGCGGAGCGGTTTCCAACGGCTATGCGGCCAACGGCACGATCACCGATGCGGCCACCGGGCGTGTGATGTGGACGGGGCGCGCCAGTGCGCCACCGTCGAACGACGTGAACGGCCAGCTGGCCGAACTGGCCCGCATCGTCGTCACCACGGCCAAGAGCGCAGGTCTCTTCTAGCGCGTGCCCTGGTTACGAGCCGAAACGCCGTGACGGCGTGGCGGCCCGTCGATGCCGCGTTCCGGCGACACAATGTGCGCTCATCACCACATTGACTTCGCTCATGGGCCTGACACTCGTTCTCCTGGTCATCGTCGCACTCGTCGTGGCAGGCCTGTACGTGCTGAATCGCAAGATGGGGTCGACG
>DATIDO010000609.1:0-2637 GCA_035456245.1 Polyangiaceae bacterium | reverse complement strand
CGCGCGAAGCAGCTCGGCAGCTACCGGCTCGTCGAGAGGCTCGGCAGCGGCGGCATGGGTGAGGTGTGGCGCGCCGAGCACCGGCTGTTGGCCCGCCGCGCCGCCATCAAGCTGATCCGCCAGGACGATACCGACGGGGATCTGGCGCACGCTCAGGAGAGATTCCGCCGCGAAGCGCGCTCTCTGGCGTCGCTGCGTTCGCGCAACACCATCGAGATCTACGACTACGGCGTGGCCGATGACGGGACGTTCTTCTACGTCATGGAGCTGCTCGACGGGCTCGACCTGGAGAGCTTGGTCAAGCACTACGGGCCACAGCCTGCCGAGCGCGTCGTCGCCATCCTGATCCAGGCCTGCCGGTCGCTCGCCGAAGCGCACGACGCCGGCATGGTCCACCGCGACATCAAGCCCGCCAACCTGTTCCTGTGCCGCGCCGCCGACGAGGTGGATCTGATCAAGGTGCTCGACTTCGGACTCGTCAAGTCGGTCCAGCAGACCAACAGCAGCGCCGGCCTCGAGACGCTGGCCCCCGGTCAGGGCTCCCAGCCTCGCCTGCTCACCTCGCGTGCCCACCTGACCCAGCTGGACGCCATCACGGGCACGCCCGACTACATGGCGCCGGAACAAATCACCGGCGAGATCATCGATCGCCGAGCCGATCTCTATGCCCTGGGCTGCATCGGCTACTGGCTGCTGAGCGGCCGGACACTCTTCCCGGGCCGCGCCCTGTTGCAGGTCTTGATGGGCCACCTGCACGACACGCCGCCGTCACTCGCGTCGCTGATCGATCCCCCGCCGCCTCCGGCCCTGATCGAACTGCTCGACGACTGCCTACAGAAGAGCCCCCAGGCGCGTCCCCCCCACGCCAGGGTCGTGCTGGAACGGCTCCAGCGCATCCAGTTCGCTCCGGGACAGGCCTTCGGCGCCGAGCAAGCCACCGCCTGGTGGGCCGCCTATCAGCCCATTCGCATCGCCGAAGCACACGATCCGACCCACGAGCTGAGCGACCAGTCACGCGCCCTCCTTCGTAGCCGCATGGCCGAGATCCCTCCCACCTCCGCTACCAGCTGAGAGCGGCGGATCGGAAATCGGCCGTGACCCGTCTGCCGATGCGACCTAGAGTGCGGGCGCGGCCATGCAAGACTCGGTGTTGGTCCTGAACGCAGGCTCGTCCTCGCTGAAGTTCGCAGTCGTGCGCCCGGGCGACGGCGCCCGGCCGTTCGAAGGACTCGCCGAACGTCTCGGCTCGAACGAGGCCAAGCTTCGGCTCGGCGCACCGGGTGAAGAGCCCACGCGCATCTCCTCGCCCGGCCTGGACCACGAATCGGCCCTCACCGCCGTGCTCCACGCCCTGGACGAGCGCGGCCTCTCCGGCTCACTGATGACGGTGGGCCACCGCGTGGTCCACGGAGGTGAGCGCTTCGCTGCCCCCACGCTGCTCGACGACGACGTGATCGCCGCGATCGACGGCCTCTCGCACCTGGCCCCGCTGCACAATCCCGTGAACCTGCTGGGAATCCACGCGGCCAAGCGGGCCTTCCCGCGCCTACCGCAGGTCGCCGTCTTCGACACGGCCTTCCACCAGACCCTGCCCGAGTTCGCCTACCGCTACGCCGTACCGCGCAGCTGGTACACCGACCACGGCGTACGTCGCTACGGCTTTCACGGGACGTCCCACGCCTTCGTGGCAAGCGAGGTAGCGCGTCGACTCGGGCGCCCGCTCGAGGAGCTGCAGCTCGTCACCGCCCATTTGGGCAACGGGGCGAGCGCGACGGCCATCTCGGGTGGGCGGAGCGTGGATACGAGCATGGGGCTGACGCCACTGGCCGGCCTGGTGATGGGCACGCGCTCGGGCGACGTCGATCCCGCGCTGATTGGCTACATGGCGGGGCGTCTGCCCGGTGGTCTCGACGCCACCATCGACGATCTGTACCACCACTCGGGTCTGCTGGGTCTCTCGGGCCATACCAACGATTTGCGCGAGCTGAGCGCCCGCGCCGATGCCGGTGACGCCGCGGCCACGCTGGCCATCGATGTGTTCTGCTATCGGCTTTCGACCACGCTGGCAGGGCTGAGCGCCGCGCTACCCCGCCTCGACGCGCTGATCTTCACCGGAGGCATCGGCGAGCACTCGGTGCGCGTGCGTGAACGCTCGGTGGAGCGCTTGGCGGTGTTGGGTTGCCGGCTCGATCCGGTCGCGAACGCGGCCCACGGCGCCCCTCGCCATGGCCGCATCGACGCCGGCACCGGGCCTTCGATCTGGGTGATCGCCACCGACGAGGAGCGGCGCATCGCCGAAGAATGTTGGCAGTTGGTGAGCGCTGGAGTCTCGAACGGCTCGGCGAGCAGCTAGCGATTGCTTGGAAAATACCCTGACCAGCGCGCCAGGGAACAGAGGTCCCGATCATGTCTCGTACGTTGTTTCTCGTGACGACTCGCCACCACGTCGGCCTGACGTCGGTGAGCCTCGGTCTGGTTCGCGCCCTCGATCGCGCTGGGGTGCCCGTGGCGTTCGCCAAGCCGATTGCCCAGCTGCGCCCCGGCTACGTCGGGCCCGAGCGCTCCGGTGCGTTGATCTCGCTGATCACCACCTTGTCGCCGCCCACGCCGCTGACCATGGCCCACGTCGAGCACCGC
>DATIDO010000608.1:0-2875 GCA_035456245.1 Polyangiaceae bacterium | reverse complement strand
AACGCCGAGAGCCCCGCCGCTGCCTACGGACTCATGCAGCTGATCGTGCCGACTGCCCGCACCATCGGCCAGAAGGCAGGCTTGCCCTACTCGCCGGCGGCCCTGAAGCGCCCCAGCGTGAACATCGCCCTGGGCAGCCGCGTGCTCTCCAGCCTGTCCAAGCAGTTCCCCGACAATCCCTGGCTCGCCATCCCGGGCTACAATGCAGGACCGGGCCGCCCCAAGCGCTGGTTGCGCGAACGCCCCGACGTCGACTTCGACGTGTGGGTCGAGCTGATCCCCTTCCGTGAGACGCGCCGCTACACCAAGCGCGTGCTGTCCAGTCGTGCCGCCTACGCATTCCTCTACGAGCGCGAGAACGCCGAGCCAGCGCTGCTGCTGCCGCGGCGCCTCACGTTGCCCTGAGCCCCGCGTGAGATTCACCGGAGCGCACCTCGTCAAGTCAGCGCCGCGCGCTTGGGTCGTCGCGGGCGTCCTCGCGTCCTCCTTGCTGGCGCTCGCTCCTCGCCTGTCGGCCGAGGTGGCTCCCGAGCCGGTCGTCGATCTGCACGTCGATCTGCCCTATCGCTCCGGATACAAGGGCAAGCCGTTCGCCGATGGTAGCGGCGAGTTTCGCGCGCGCGATTTGGTCGCTGCCGGCGTCTACGGCGTCGTGCTGCCGCTGTTCGTGCCCAAGGACGCCACGCCCACGGGCAGGACGCAGGGCGAGTTCGAGGCCTCCTACCAGAGGGTTTTCCGGGGCATCGTCGAAACGCCGCCCTATGCAGCTCCGGGCTGCGGGGTGGGGCGCGTGGCAGGTGAGGCTCGCGCGGTGACGACCTGGTTGTCGTTCGAAGGTGCCGAACCGCTCGAAGCGACACGTGAGTCGCTCTGGCCCTGGACGTTGCGGGGGGCGCGGCTGTTCGCGCTGGTTCACAGCGAGCACAACCGCTTCGCCGAAAGCTCGGGGCAGCCGTCGACCGGAAAAGGGTTGACCGACCTGGGGCGTAGGTTTGCCGAGGCGGTGCTCGACGTGGGCGGTGTGCTGGACGTGTCGCACGCTTCGGACGAGTCGACGGATCAGCTCATCGAGCTCGCTCGAGCGCGCGGGCGCGCCATCGTGGCAAGCCACTCGAACGCGCGAGCGTTGGCCGCCCATCCGCGCAACCTGACCGACGGACAGATCCGCGCCATCGCGCGTTCGGGTGGGGTGGTGGGCGTGAACTTCCACTCGAACTTCCTCCGGCCCGGAGGGGCAACCGCCGAGCTCGGTGACGTGGTGAAGCAGATCCAACACCTGGTTCGCGTCGGCGGGCTGGGGGTGGTCGCCGTGGGTTCCGACTTCGAGGGTGGGATTCGTCCTGCGCAAGGACTGGAAAATGCCAGCCGATACCGAGCGTTGGCTCGGGCGCTCGGCAAGGCCGGCTACGGTCGCGCCGACCGGGAGCGCATGCTGGCGGGCAACGCATTGCGGGTGCTGTGTGGCCCGGCGAATTCTGGTACGAGCGGCACGCCATGAACGAAGAAGAGTCCCGTCTGCTCACCGCTTGCGCGCAGTTCCTCGGTTCGCTCCCCGCCGATACGGCCTCGTTGGCCGAGGCACTTCGTGACGAGTCGCTCGCGAGCGACAAGCGCCGTCCGCTGGCTGCCGCACTCAACTACCTGTTCAAGTCGCTCGATCTGATCGACGACGGCATCGAGGGCTTGGGTTTCTTGGACGATGCCTTCGTGCTGCGCATCGCGGCAGAGCAGGCTGGCTCGGGTGTTTCCGAGGCGGTCGATGCGCTCGGGCAGAGCGCGGAGTTGGTGAACGAACTGCTCGGCGCCGAGATCTCGTCGCGCCTCGGCAAGTACGTCCACGGTCTCCGGGAGCTGGCGGTGCGCGGGCGCAGCGTCGAGGCCATCCTGAGCGATTCGGCCGTACGCGACGAGCTGCTCGCCGACATCGCCGGCTGGGCGGCGCGCTACGAGCGCCCGGCCTTCGCTGCCGATCCCAAGGACCTGGTCACGCTGCGCGCCTTCCTGGCTGCCAAGCTGCCCAGCTGAGCGCACACGCGGCTCCGTGGGCGGGCACACGCGGCGTGGTGGGCGGGCGCACCCGGCTCAGGGACGCCGCGTGACGTCTCGAAGGGCCAGGCGCAGGCGCCGCACCGCCTCTTCGAGCTCGGGCTCGTCGTGCCTCGCAAAGCCGAGCCGTAGCTCGGGGCCCTTGCGTCCGTCGAAGCGAAAGCGGCGTGCCGAGTGGACCAACACACCGCGAGCCAGTGCGGCCTCGGCCCAAGCGTCGGTGTCTATCCCTCGCCGCGCCGTCACCCACAGACCGAGCCCACCCGCCGGTATCTCGAACTGGAGCTCGTCGCCGAGTTCGCGTTCGAGCGCGCTCGCCAGGCACGCCCGCCGCTCGCGGTAGATGCGGTGCATGCGCCGAACGTGGCCTCCCAGCTCGCCCCCCGTGATCATCGAAGCCAAAGCGCGCTCCGAGGCGAGATCGCCCTGGCGGTCGGTGTAGGCGCGGCGCGCGGCCATGCGCCGGATGATTTCTGCTTGGCCGACGGCGTAGCCAATCCGTAGACCGGGGGCGAGCACCTTGCTGAAGGTCCCGATGTGCAACACCACCCGACGCGGATCGTCGCTGGCGAGTGGCCAAACCGGTCGACCCGCGAAGTGATACTCGTGGTGGTAGTCGTCCTCGAGGATGCAGATGCGTCGTCGCGCTGCCAGTCGCAGCAGGGCCTGCCGCCGGGGTCCGCTTTGCGTCACCGTGGTCGGGTACTGGTGGTGCGGCGTCGTGTAGACGGCCGCGACATCAGTGCTTTCCGTGAGACGCTCCAGTTCACTCACCACCAGCCCTTCGCTGTCCACCGGCACCGGCACCAGGCGTGCGCCAGCCAGGCGA
>DATIDO010000607.1:0-2102 GCA_035456245.1 Polyangiaceae bacterium | reverse complement strand
CGGGCCAGCGCAGCCCCGTTGCCGTACAAGGAGCGAGCCACTCCCTCGGTGTCCCCGGCCACCCGAAACAGGTCGATCGCGGTCGCGGAGGTCGCGATCGACTCCTCGAGCGCCCCGCGCTCGAACAACCGGGCGCCCAGCTCGAACAGCAGCTCTGCCCGCTCCACGCCGGCTGCTGTGGCAGAGTCCTGCCACAGCTAGTGGCTGCGCCGGGAATTACGTCGGTGTAAGCTGATGCCCTCTCGGCGAGGGGAAGCGCCGAGCCTCCCAGCAGTGCACGCTGTCGGAGGCTGCGATGTCTCGTCGGTCGCCCTACGCCGTGGTGCTCTCGCCAGCCGACCGGGAGGTGTTGGAGGCACGGGCGCCTGCTTACACGGCCTCGTACGCCGAGGTGGTACGCGCCAAGATCGTGCTGCTGGCCGCGGAGGGACACGCCAACACGCTCATCGCGGCCCGGCTGGACGTGCACGTGGACGCGGTGAGCCGATGGCGCAAGCGGTTCGCCGTCGGGGGGCTGGACGGGCTCACCGACCGCAAGCGGTCGGGCCGACCACGCTCGTTTGGTGCCGAGGTCGTCGCGCAGGTCAAGGCGATGGCCTGCGAGCCGCCGCAGCGCAGGGACGTGCCGCTGAGTCGGTGGAGCTCCGCGGAGCTGGCCCGCCAGGCGGTGGCCGAGGGGCTGGTGGAGACGGTGTCGGCCTCGAGCGTGCGGCGGTGGCTGGCCGACGATGCCATCAAGCCCTGGCGCCACCGCTCATGGATCTTTCCCCGCGATCCGGACTTCGCCTCGAAGGCCGCGCGCGTGCTCGACCTGTACCAGCGGATCTGGGACGGCGCCGAGCTGGGCGCCGACGAGTTCGTCATCAGCGCGGACGAGAAGTCCCAGCTGCAGGCGCTTGCGCGCTGCCATCCCGAGCTGCCTGCGCCACCCGGGCGCAGCCGCCGGGTGGAGTTCGAGTACGACCGGCACGGCACGCTCGCCTACCTCGCGGGCTACGACGTGCACCGGGCGCAGCTCATGGGCACGGTGGCGCCCACCACCGGCATCGTGCCGTTCGGCGCGCTGGTGGACCGGGTGATGGGTCACGCGCCCTACGCCTCGGCGCGACGGGTGTTCTGGGTCGTCGACAACGGCTCCAGCCACGCCGGCGCCGCCGCCATCGCCCGCCTGCGCGAGTCCTGGCCGAGGGCGACCCTGGTGCACCTGCCGGTGCACGCCTCCTGGCTGAACCAGATCGAGATCGTGTTCTCGGTGATCCAACGCAAGGTCATCAAGCCCGCCGACTTCGCCGACCGTGACGCCCTCGCCCAGCGCCTGATCGACTTCGAGCCGCGCTACAACGCCACGGCAGCCCCGTTCGACTGGCGCTTCACCCGTACCGACCTCGCCGATCTGATGCGCCGGCTCGATGCCCACCGGCGCGCCGAAGCCGCGCCTGCCGCCTGACCGGACCTGACTGGAGAAGATGAGCCATGCCCGCCCCGCCCGCGTCCACCAAGACCAGCCTCGGTCAGCGGCTGCGCGAGCACGCCCGAGCGCGCTGGAACCCGTTGAGCGCCGTCCAGGTGCGCTTTCGCGGCCGCTTCGCCTATGTCGATGGGCAGCTGCCCGACGGCGAGGTGCTGCCGCTGTGCCGGCTGCGCTACGGCGGCTCGGCCAGCAGCTGGGGATTCGCGATCTACCGCGCCAGCCACGACGACTACCAAGACAGCGTTCTGCCCAGCGGCCACACCGCCGGCAGCCCGGAAGAGGCTCTCGACTGCGCGTGCGGGCTCTACCTCAATGACCCCGCCGCCTGGCGGCCGGACCCATCACCGACGTACTAACCGGCGGGAGCACTAGTCGGAGCAGTACCCTGAAGGGACCCGGCTCCTCATCCGCCATTGGAGCGGGTCTCTCTCACGCCCAGACTCCCTACGAGCTCTTCGAGATCCTCTCCATGCCGTCTGGCAGTTTCGCGTGCCAGCTCTAAGTATCGGGCGCCCCTTTCTCATCTCCCAGTGCCCTCAGAGCCGAGCTCAGGTTCGTGAGAACGGATACTCGATGGTACTCATCGCCAAGTGCTTCGAATATCGCAAGGCTTCGGGTGTAGTAATCGATG
>DATIDO010000606.1:0-3348 GCA_035456245.1 Polyangiaceae bacterium | reverse complement strand
CGACAGCAGGTCCGTGACGAAGGCGAGCAGGATGGTGTGGTAGCCCATCATCAGCAGCACGGCCGCCAGGATCAGCGACTGCACCATGCCCTGCCCGCGACCCTGCAGGAAGTGGTAGACGAAGCGGGCTCCGACGGCGAGACCGCTGGAGAACACCAGCGAGCCGACGATCATGAAGAAGCGGAACGGTCGGTAGACGACGAACATCCGCATCATCGTCACGACCGACTTGCGGACGTAGGCGCTGATGCTCTTCACCAGGCGAGAGGGCCGCGTTTCACCGTTGACGCGGATCGGCACGGACAGAACCTGGAAGTTCTTCTGCCCGGCCTGGATGATCGTCTCCAGCGTGTACGTGTACTTGGAGAAGACGTTCAGGTTCAGGGCCGCGCTGCGCGAGAAGGCGCGGAAGCCGCTGGGTGCGTCGGCGACGGTGGTGCCGCTCAGCAGCTTGACCACGCCGCTGCCCAAGCGCTGCAGGAGCTTCTTGGCGACGGAGAAGTGCTCGATGTTGGCGATCGGGCGAGCGCCGATGACGATGTCGGCACGCCGCTCCAGGATCGGTCGGACCAGCTCGGCGACATCGGCGCCGACGTACTGGTTGTCGGCGTCGGTGTTGACGATGATGTCGGCGCCGTACTTCAGGCAGGAGTGGATGCCGAGCATGAAGCCGCGCGCCAAGCCCTGATTCTTGGGGAAGCCGACGATGTGATGCACACCGTGCTCACGGGCGACGCGGACGGTGTCGTCGGTGCTACCGTCGTCGATGATCAGGTACTCGATTACGTCGATGCCCGGGATGGAACGGGGCAGGTCCCGCAGTGCAGTCGCGAGGGTTGCTTCTTCGTTGAAGCAAGGGATCTGGATGATGAGTTTCATCGGAGGCGTTCGACCGCCGCGTCATGACCGAAGTCCGGCGCGCCGGCAAGTGGCTCAAACGCTGGAGCCGCCGCTCTTCTTGGCGCGTTTGGGCGCCTTCTTCTCGGCTTCCGCCTTGACCGGTGGCAGGGGCGCCTCCTGGGAGAGGCTCTGCTTCAGCGCCTCGAACAGATCGATGATCTGAGCGCGTGGCGCCTCGGGGGCCAGCTGCAGCTCCTGGCCGGCGACCTTCTGCTCCACGGCCGCGAGCACGCGCTTGCGGTAGGAGTCCACGTACTTGTCCAGCTCGAAGCGCGGATTGCTGAGCTGCTCGATGAGCTTCTTGGCCAGATCCTGCTCGACCTCGGAGAACTGGAAGGTGGCGCCGGTGTCGACCTCGTCGAACGCGCGCAGCTCGTCGGCGTAGAACATCTGGTGGAAGAGCAGCCCGTCCTTGTAGGGACGAATCACCACGAACTGCTCCTTGCCGCGTCCTGCCCAACGACCGACGGCGACGCGCTTGGTTTCTTTCATCGACTGGCTGAGCAGTCGGTAGGCCTTGTCGCCGCCCTTGTCGGGGCCCAGGTAGTAGGTCTTTTCCACCTGGATCATGTCGAAGTACTCGAGGGGCACGAACTCCTCGATGGTGATGCTGCTCTCGCGAGCCACCTCGAGCGCCTTGTACTCTTCCTTGGAGAAGCGAACGTACTGGCCGCGCGTGTACTCGAAGCCCTGCACGACGTCCTTTCGATCGACGACCTCGTTGTCGACCGGACAGAACATCTGCTGCTTCAGGCGTCCGCCGCACTTGCCATGCAGCATATTGAAGTGCACGTCCTCACTGGCGGCGGCCGTGAACAACTTGACGGGGATCGCCACCAGCCCGAACGAAATCATCGCGCTGGAAATGGCTCGCGCTGGCATGGGATGATCATGCTAGCCCGGTGAGACCGGGTTTTTGCAAGTAAGCGACGCGGCATGGCGGGAGGAGACGGCAAGAGCGCGAGCGAGCTGGGGCGCTACCGAGGTAAGCGCGACCCAGGACGCACGACCGAACCGTTCGAGCCTGAACGTCCAGTCAGAGGTGAGACCGAGACGCGCGCCGGTCGCTTCGTCGTGCACCAGCACGCCGCCAGCCGCATGCACTGGGACGTGCGCCTGCAGATAGGCGCGAGCCTCCTCAGCTTCGCCGTGCCCAAGGGGCCCAGCCTGGATCCCGCTGACAAGCGCTTGGCCGTCCACACCGAGAACCACCCTCTCGCCTACCTCGACTTCGAGGACGTCATCCCGCCGGGCAACTACGGCGCCGGCGCCATGATCGCCTGGGACACCGGAGGGCTGCGTTACCTGGAGACGACGGCCGAGGAGGGCCTGACCAAGGGCAAGCTCGATTTCTGGCTCAGCGGCTTCAAGTTGAACGGGCGCTTCGCCCTGATCCTGACGACGAAGGGCAAGCAGAAGGGAGGCGTCACCTCGCCGCACGGTGAGCCCCAGCAGCAGGAGTGGCTGCTGGTGAAGAAGCCCGACGCCCACGCCAAGCCGGGCCACGACTTGCTGGCGGCGCAGCCACGCAGCGTGTTGAGCGGCCTGACGGTCGAAGAGCTGGCGAAGCGCGAGGAGGTGCGTGCGCGCCTGCTGGCGTCGGCGGAGGCGCTGGGCGCGACGCGAGTCGCAGTGGACGAGCCGCGCTTGGTGAGCGCGCCGCCCATGGTCTGTGCCCTGGAGGGGGCGCCGGAGCGCAGCGCCGATTGGCTCTACGAGCTGAAGTTGGATGGTGTCCGCGTGGTGGCCCACAAGCAGGGCGACAACGTGCGCCTGCGCTACCGCTCGGGCTTGGCCTGCACCTCGAACTATCCGGAAATCGTGCGAGCCGTCCGCTCGCTGCCCGTCGAGGAGCTGACGCTGGACGGAGAGATCGTGACCTTCGACGAGCGAGGTCGCCCTCACTTCGGCATGTTGGCGCCACGCTTCGCCGCCCGCAAAGCGGCCGACATCGCGCGGGCGCGCGCCGAGGTGCCGGTTGCTTATTTGTGCTTCGACGTGCTGGCGCTCGGGGGCTTCGATCTGCGCGAGCTGCCCCTGATTGCCCGCAAGGGGCTCTTGGGCGCGCTGCTGCGAGGGAGCGGCTACGTGCGCGCGCTCGATCACATCGTCGAGAGAGGGGATGCGCTGGCGGCGCTGTGCGAGAGCGAGGAGCTCGAGGGCATCGTCGCCAAGCGGGCTGCTTCGCCCTATCGCCACGGGCCCGAGGTGAGCGGCAACTGGGTGAAGCTGAAGCGCGCCCGCGAGGAAGAGTTCGTCGTCATCGGCAAGAGCGAGGGCAAAGGCGCGCGCAAGGAGCTGGGGGCGCTGCTGCTGGCTTCGTACGCCGGCGAGCGGCTGGTCTATCGCGGCAAGGTCGGCAGTGGCCTGGACGGCGCCTCGATCAGCGCGCTCGGCCGCCTGCTCGGGGAGCTGCCGGCGCTGGCGGGGGACGTCGAGTTCATCCCG
>DATIDO010000605.1:0-5917 GCA_035456245.1 Polyangiaceae bacterium | reverse complement strand
GACGACGACGTCTGGGTGTTCGTCAATCGCCGCCTGGCGGTCGACTTGGGCGGCCTGCACGTGCCCCTGGAGAAGAGCGTGACCATCAGCTCGGCCACCGCTGCCAATTTCGGCAACCTGGTGAACGGCAAGTTCTACGAGATCAAGGTCTTCCACGCCGAGCGCAAGCCGACCGGCTCGAGCTTCAAGCTCACCCTGGCTGGCTTCAACACCGGACGCAGCGAGTGCGAGGCGACCTGCGGCGATGGCATCATCGGCGGCTCGGAAGAGTGCGACGACGGCGCCGCCAACAATACCGGTGGCTACAACGCCTGCCAGGCCGACTGCACGCTCTCGGGCTACTGCGGCGACGGCATCAAGCAGGAGGGCGAGCAGTGTGACGACCGCGATCCCCAGACCGCCGGTAGCTGCTTCGGCTGCGCGATCATGACCGTCAACTGACGGCACCCGTGAGCGCCTGCTGAGAGGCACTCCCGAGAGCCCTCGCCGAGAGGCGAGTCTCGGGGAGGGCGGAGGTCGAGGCCCCACCCGACAGCGTCGGGCGCGGGCCTCTTCCCCCATCGAGCCGATGCGGATAGATCGACGAAGCGGGGGGAGGACCTCCGCGGAGGAGGGACCCCACGTCGTGACACCCGAGCAGCTCAGTCGGTACAAGGATCTGGCAATCGAAAAGGTGATGACCTACGCGCCGCAACTGGCGCTGGCGCTCCTCACTTTGTTCATCGGCAACTGGCTCATTCGCCGCCTGGTGATGCTTGTCGAGAAGGGCCTGCAAGTACGCCACGTCGACCCGACGCTCGCCCCGTTCCTCAAGTCCCTCATCGGCTGGATCCTGCGCATCGTCCTGGTGCTCAGCGTCGCCTCGATGATTGGCGTGCAGACCACGAGCTTCGTGGCCATCCTCGGTGCAGCCGGCTTGGCCGTCGGCTTGGCCCTGCAGGGCAGCCTCAGCAACTTCGCTGGCGGCGTGTTGATCCTGATCTTCCGCCCCTACCGGGTGGGTGATTCCATCACCGCCCAGGGTCAGACCGGCGTCGTGAGGGAGATCCAGATCTTCACCACCGTGCTGCTGAACTCCGAGAACCGCCGCGTCATCCTGCCCAACGGCGCGCTCGCCAACGGCGCCATCATCAATCTGACGGCTGAGCAGCACGTTCGCGTCGTGTCACCGATCGTCCTGCCGCAAACGGCCGATCTGCGCCGCGCCAAGGCGCTCCTGCTCGAGCTGCTGCCCACCCTGGCTCCCGTGTTGCCCGAGCCTCCGCCGGCGGTCGGCGTGGCCAGCCTGGGCACCCCCGGCGTCCCAGCATCTCACCTGGTCGTGCACCTCAACCTGGCCGTCTCGGTCAAGCCCGCGGACGCCGCCAGCACTCCGGGCCTCGTGCTCGAGGCTGCGAAGTACAAGCTGGAAGAGGCAGGCATCCACCTCGTCTGAGCACCGGACGCCCGGTCGAGCGCGTGTGGCGGCCGTCCGAGGCCGCCGGCGCAACCCGGCCGTCCCAGGCCACCCGCGTGTGGCGGCCGTTTGAGGCCGCCCGCGCAACCCAGTCCCCCGAAGGCGGGCCTTCTCCCCTCAACGCCGGGGATCGAGCAGCGGTGAGGTGAGCAACACCTGCGGCGTGGCCCCGGCGTCGCGCACGTACTCGGGGGTGAGCGACTCGAGTTCGTCGCTTTCCGTGTCGGCTCGCCCGGCGGAGGCAGCGAGCGCGAGCGCGCCCAAGAGCGCGGCGCCTCGTGCATCCGGCTCCTCGGTCACCTGGCGATGCGGCTGGTCACCAACCCACGCGGCCACGTTCTCGCCCACCTGCGCCTTCGGCCAGGTCCGCGCAGGCTCCAGCTCGGCCCACGCCTCGTCGTAGAGCCCCGCGAACACTTCCTCGCGGCGCGCGTCGCGGATGACCACGAGCCGCTCACCCGGCGCCCCACGGACGAGGCTGCCCTGCCCGTCGATGCAAGCGCAGGCCGCCGCCACGCGGAGCGACCCGAAGCCGAAGGTGCGCAGCCCGAGACCCAGCCGCAGACCGCTCGCCACGGCCAAGCCGACCCGCAGCCCCGTGAACGACCCTGGGCCTCGCCCCACGGCCACCGCATCGAGGCTCGACTTGTCCCAGCCCAGCTCGGCGAGCGCTCGCTCGATCTGGGGCAGAGTCTCCTCGGCGTGGCGGTTCGCCTCCGAGAGGCGCGCGAAGTGAACCACCCGCTCGCCCTCGACGAATGCCACCGAGCCGGTCTGACCCGAGGTCTCGATGCCCAAGAGCCGCTTCACGGTCGGCTCGGCCCGCACGGGTTCACGTCGACCCCGACCGTCACCACGTGGCGACCACCGCCGTGGACGACCCCCTTCAGCGGCGACACGTCACTGAAGTCACGCCCCCAAGCCACCACGATATGGCGCTCCCCCGGCAACACGTCGTTGGTCGGATCGAAGTCGAGCCAGCCGAAATCGGGCACGTAGACGCTCGCCCAAGCGTGCGACGCGTCGGCGCCGATCAGGCGCTCTTTGCCCTCGGGGGGCTGCGTCTCCAGGTACCCGGATACGTAGCGCGCTGCCAAGCCGAGTGAGCGCAAGGCGCCGACGGCGACGTGGGCGAAGTCCTGGCAGACGCCACGCCGCTCGCGCAGCACTCGCGCCAGAGGCGTAGCCACGTCGGTGGCCAGTGGCTCGTAGGAGAACTCCTCGAAGATGCGGTGGTTGAACTCCTGGATGGCCACCAAGAGCGGCTTCTTGGGAGTGAAGGTGTCGGCTGCGAAGGTCAGCAGCGCGGGGTGCTGACGCACCAGCGGCGAGTCGTGCCGGTACTCACGGGCCTCGTAGTGACGCGCGTCGGTGGCCAGAAGGCGCCGCGTCTCTTCCCAGCTTTGGCCGAAGAGCGGCAAGCCCAGATCGAGCGCGCGCGGCCCGACGGTGATCTGCGAGGTGGTGGTCACCACCAGCTGATCGTGCGCGCCGAGCACCTCGAGCGTGTCGGTCTCGTTACCGAAGTAGTCGAGCTCCTGATGCGTCCAGACGGCCTCCGGTGAGACCGTCACCTCGCTGCGCTCGATCTCCTGGTACGGCAAGGCGCGAGGACGCTGACGCACGACGTGACGCCCATGCAGCACGGGCCCCTCGTAGTCGTAGGTCGTTACGTGGCTGACTTCGTACCTCACTCAGCGCGCCTCCAGGTTCTCGTCGATCCAGAGGGCCGGCGCCATCGCGCGCGATGGCTTGGCGTGGGTGAAATAGGTCTGGCTCAGGTCGTCGGAGACCTGCCACATCAGGTTGACGCCCTCTTCGGCCAACTCGCGCAGGCCCTCGCCCTTCGATGCACAGGCCTTGTCCAGATCGGCCGTGACCAAGCGAGCCTCGAACAAGATGAGGCGCTGCTCGGCGCGGCTGAGCGGGAACAGCGACTCACGCGGGAGCGCGCGCACCGACTCGAGCAGGCGCGCAACCTGGAAGGACACGGACTGCGGGTTCGTGTCGTCGGTGAGCAGCAGATCGACCACGGGGGCGGCCTGCAGAGTACTGAGGTAGCGCGAGCGATAGGTCAGCAAGCTGTCGCAGATGTTGAGCAGCGTCTCCATCATCACGCGGGAGCCATCGGCCGGAAACAGCTCTTGCAGCAGCGTGAGTGCAAAGACGGCCCGCTCGATGCGGCGGCCCATCTCCAAGAAGCGCCAGGCGTGACCGCGCACCATGTTGGAGCCGGCGATGCCGTGGAAGGCCGCCAGGACCAGGATCAGCTCGCGCAGATCCTCGACTGCCTGATCGACCGGCACCGGACGCTCCGGGCCCTGGATGATCGAGGTGAGCCGACGCAGCACGCTCCAAGCGTCGCGTGACAGGCGGCTGCGCACCGCCATGGTCAGGTGATGAATGCGCGAGAGCGTAGAACGCACGCTGTTCGGCTTGTCGCCATCGTAGACGGCGGCCAAGAGCAGCCGCTCCATGCCGGGGCTCTTGCCCGTGGTCGGCGTCAGGATCTCCAGCGAGAAGAGGCTGGACAGAATGCCGTTGGCGACCCGCGAATGAACGTCGCGGCCTTCGACGGCGAGCGGCTCGAGGCCCGCGCGCACCAGGCGCGTGGTGTTCTCACAGCGCTCGACGTAGCGGCCGAGCCAGAACATGTCGTCGAACAAGCGGCTCGGCATGTCGACGCCGCCGCGCTTGATCTGCAGCCGCTCGACCGGCATGCCCGGCAACAGCGGAGCCTCGCCGTTTTCTTGCGAGGGCACCCAGACGTCCTTGCTGACCGCGTCCTTCTGGACGGTGAGGAAGAGGCCGTCGGGGGTGTCACGCACGCGAGCCAAGCCGCCGGGCATGATGCTGTAGCCCCCGTTCGACTTGCAGATGAACAGCCGCAAGCCGACTGGTCCGCTCTGATCCAGGCCGAGACCCAGCGGGACCATCGACTGTTCGGGCCAACGCTCCGCCACGAAGCGCATCGGCGTGCCGCGCACCTGCTTCTTGAACTGCTCGCGCTCGTCTTGCGAGAGCGTGCTGGCGTCCAGGATGTCGGAGCGACGCTCTTTGAACGCCGGCTTGAAGGTCCACTGGTCGAAGGTGTCCAACACCTCCTCCAGCATGGTCGCGGTACCGCACCAGCGCGTGTCGACCGACGGGAGCTGGAGCGGCTCGCCGAGCAACGCCTCGCACATGGCAGGCAGGAACGCCTTGAAGGCCGGCGTCTCCAGCACGGCGCTTCCGAGCGGATTGACGATGGCCACGCTGCCGGCACGCGCGGCCCCGACCAGGCCTGCGACACCCAGCGACGAGTCACCGCGCAGCTCGAGTGGATCACAGTAGGCGTCGGTGACGCGCCTCAGGATGACGTCCACCCGCTTGAGCCCCTCGAGCGTCTTGAGGAAGACCTCTTCGCCGCGCACCGTGAGGTCACGGCCCTCGACCAGCTCGATGCCCATGTAGCGCGCCAAGTAGGCGTGCTCGAAAGAGCTCTCGTCGCCCAGACCCGGGGTGAGCAGCACCACCCGGGGCGCCCCCTGTTGCTGGGGTGCGAGGGACTTCAGCATCCCCTGCACGCTCTCGAAGAACGAGTTCACCTTGCGAACCCGGTAGCTCTGGAAGGGCTCCGCCAGCACCTGGCCCAGCACGAGGCGGTTCTCGAGCGCGTAGCCGGAACCCGCGGGCGCTGCCGTTCGATCGGAGTAGACGCGGAACTCACCCGAAGGCGCGCGCGCCACGTCGGCCGCGTAGAGGGTCAGTCGCTGACCACCGAGCGGGGTGAAGCCGTGAACGGCCCGAAAGTACTGCGGGTTTCCGAAGACCAGGTGCTCGGGCACCACGCCCTCACGGAGCAGGCGCTGCTCGCCGTAGAGGTCGTCGAGCGCAGCCGAGAGCAGGCGGGCACGTTGCGTCAGCCGCGCGGTCAGGTCGTCGAAGTCGGCCGACTCGATGATCCAGGGGGTCTGGTCGAGCGCCCAGGGGCGCGCGGAGCCATCGGGTGCTCCCAGGATATTGAAGGTGACTTCCTGCTCGTGGACGCGCGCCTGCACGGCGCGGTTCAACGCATCACGTCGCGGCCCCTCGTGCGCCTTCAGAAAGTCCCACAATCCCCGCTGGTGGGCTCGTGGGACGCCCGGCCGCTCCCAGAATTCGTCGACTCCGCTCATCTGCTCATCAGTTCGCGGCCAAGCCGCATCTCGTCGCGCCGCCGCCGTCGAGACCACGGCCCGACCTCGGCGGTTCGGTGCCGAGACCAGGCCTCTTCGGTTGCGAGTGGCTCAGGCTACGGGCGCAGCAAGCGCAGGTCTAGCGTCATGGGAAAGTCCGGGTTCACCCCTGCGTGCCTCGGCTCGTAGGCGTACGGTGAGTGGCCCGTGTGGTCGAAGCGCGCGATCCGCCTACTTTCGGCTGCGACCGCATTGACCGGACGGTCTTCGGCCGAGCGCCCACCTGGATGCACGATGTGGTAGG
>DATIDO010000604.1:0-5027 GCA_035456245.1 Polyangiaceae bacterium | reverse complement strand
CATTCCCCGCGGGAGGCTTGGCGGCCCTTCGAGAGCTTTCCGTCGCCGGAATGTGGAATGCGCCAATGGAATTCTACGCTCATGGTCGGGTCTCCTGGTCTTTCTTGTGGTCTATCGTTCCGCTCCGGGTGTCTAGCATACGAGACGCATTGGGAATAGAGTGTCGTCAGAGAGGGAAAAGGCCCTCTCCCCACACCCGTCAGGACGATCCTCATGAGCAAGCCCACCATCGATACCCTCTGGTTCACCCGCTGCGCCGGCAACGGCCGCGGCGGCGTTCCCACCGCCAGCGGCATCGCCTACCAGCTCGGCTGGTTCCACGATGAATTCAAGAAAGACGGCTTTCGTCTGCGCACCCTGCAAGACGATGACGCCGACGACTTTCGCTACAACCACTACGATCACGAGCTCGAGACGCTGATCCGTGAGGGCGGCAATCTCTACTCGATCCCGGCCCGCGCCCAGGGTGCCAAGACGCGACTCATCGGGCTCACTTGGATCGACGAAGGACAGTCGATCTTGGTTCGCCCCGACTCCGACATTCGCTCGCCCGAGCAGCTCGTGGGCAAGCGCTTGGCGCTCCCTGCCTATCGCGAGGCCGACATCCGCGAGAACAAGCGCGGCCGCAGCATCGCCCGCCACCAGAGCCTGCACGGCTACAAGGGGGCACTCGCCTCGGTAGGGCGCTCGCTCGACGACGTGAAATTGGTCGAGGTCGGCCAGGGTGAAGAAGCCGGGGGCGAGGGCCGCCGGGGCGGCTTCTGGCAGGGCTATCAGCCGCTGCTCGAGGGCAAGGTCGATGGCATCTACGTCAAAGGAGCCGGAGCCCACGATGCCGCGCGCGAGAATGGCCTGGTCGTCGGTATCGACCTCGACAAGCTGCCGGAGAAGCGTTTCCGAGTGAACAACGGCTTGCCACGCCCGATCACGGTCCACGAATACCTATTGGAGCACCACTACGACGTCGTGGTGCGCTTTCTGCGCCAGACTTTGCGCGCCGCCGAGTGGGCCAAGACCCACCTGAAGGAGGTCTACGAGATCCTGGGCAAGGAGATCGGTGCCAGCCCCGAGGGCTTGGCCGCAGCCTACCGCGACGGCTTTCACCTCTCGCTTGCTCCGGATCTGAGCGATGAGCGAGTGGAGCTGTTCCGCCAGCAAAAGGAATTCACGCTGCGCCACGGCATCTTGGATCGCGACTTCGACTTCGATGCTTGGATCGATCGACGTCCCATCGAAGAAGCTGCGCGTTCGCTCGAAGCCATCGCAGCCGAGTAAGCGCCGGCCCGACTAGCCGTTGGCGCGTTCGGGCTCCTCCGTGGGGGCCCGCGCGCGTCCGGCCGTGTCCGCGGCGCCTTCAAGAACAGCGCCGTTCGGAGCGGCGCCATGAACAGCGCTGTGCGGAGCTGCGGCGTGGGGAGCCGGGCGCTCGGGCAGGAAACCGTCGGCCTGCCGGCTCCACAAGGAGAAGTAGGCACCCCGCCGCTCGAGGAGTTCCTGGTGGCTGCCATCCTCGACGATTCTCCCCGCATCGAAGACCAGGATGCGATCGAGGCTGGCGACGGTGGACAGGCGGTGGGCGATCACGATCACGGTCTTGCCCCGCATGAGGCCCTGCAAGGTATCGGCGATGGCGCGCTCGGTGATCGAATCCAACGCGGAGGTGGCCTCGTCGAGAATGAGAAGAGGTGCGTTCTTGAGCAGGACGCGGGCGATGGCGACGCGCTGGCGCTGACCGCCGGACAGCTTGACGCCGCGCTCGCCGACCAACGCGTCGTAGCCGCCGGGAGTGCTCTGAATGAAATCGTGGGCCTGAGCCTGCAACGAGGCGGCGGTCACTTCGTCGTCGCTGGCTTCGCTGCGGCCATAGCGGATGTTGTCGCGCAAGCTGCGGTGAAAGAGGCTCGGATCCTGGGGTATCAGGCCGATCTGCGAGTGCAGGGCGTCCTGCGTCAGCTCTCGCACGTCGTGGCCATCGACGCGGATGGATCCCTCTTGGGGATCGAACAGGCGCAGCAGCAAGGAGACGAAGCTCGATTTGCCCGAGCCAGACACGCCAACGAGGCCGACGTGCTGTCCTGGGGCGATGCGAACGTCGAGCTTCTCGAACAGGGGACGCCGCGGATCGTAGCCGAAGGATACGTTCTCGAATCGCACCTCGCCCCGGCCGATGCCGAGGGGGAGCGCGTTCGGTTCGTCGACCAGCTCGTGGCTTTGCACGATGGTGCGGACGCCGTTGGCGACGTTGCCGAGCGACTCGAAGACTTCCATGAAGCGTCGGCTCAGGTTGCGCGTCTCGTTGATCACGAGCAGCGCCAGGCTGACGGCCATGACGAACTCGCCGACGCTGATCCTGCCTGCCCGCCAGAAGTGGACCGACAAGAACAGCACGCCGACCTTGAAGGCGGCCGCGCCCGTGAACTGGAACCAGCGGATTCGCTCGCTGTAGCCATTCGACGCCAGGATCGCGGAGAGCTCGTGCCTCAGGTGGCCCTCCAGGTGGTCGCGCTCGAAATCCAGCCGGGCGAACAGGCGGGTGCTGGTCAGGTTGGTCACCGAGTCGACGATCGCTCCGGTCGTGGTGCTGCGCGCTTGGGCGGAGCGCAGCGCGTAGGGCTGGCAGCGACGGGCGAGGACGTACGAGATGCCGATGAAGGTGAGCGCCCAGGCGAGCGCGAAGGCTCCCAGCCAGACATGAGCACGGAACAGCAAGAAGACGGCGACGCCGATCGAGATCGCGACCGGCCAGAGCTCGGTGATGAAGGTCCACAATGTCTGGGTGACGCCCAATGCGGTCTCGCTGATGCGATGGGCCAGGGCGCCCGCGAAGTGACCGCTGAAGAAGCGATACGAGTGCAGCTGCAGGTAGTGGTACAGCTGGCGGGTTACGTTCTGGCGTTGCCGCGGTCCGAGGCGCAGTTGAATGGCGCCCGCCGCGCGCCCGAAGACGAGGCCGGCCAGCGTGAAGCCGACGAACAAGAGGAGCGGGACCTGCAAGTCCGCGGTCCGCGCGCCGCCCACGTCACCTTCCAGGCTCTTCACGACGCGGCCGAGCGCATACGGCACCAGGATCCCCGCGGCCGCGTCGGCCGCCGTGAGCACCACCATGGCCAAGTAGCCCCACCGGTAATGATCGACGAAGTACCAAATGAAGCGGAACGGCGTCGCGGGCAGGGGCGGCGAGCCCGGTGCGCGCCGAAGGGAGGGACCACGGCTCATGCGCGGTGTCTAGCATAAGGGACACTTCGGGGGCCACGAAGAGTCATCGGGGCTGGAGGGCTCCTTCGCCCATCGCCACGGCCTACTCACTAGAGGAGGAAGGCGTAGCCAATCGAGGCGCCGATGGTGCCAGGCAGGCGGAAGGTCTCACCTTCGCTGGTGACGACCTCGCGGATGGCGGTCGTCATGCGGCCGCGTAGTTGCA
This sequence comes from Polyangiaceae bacterium, assembly GCA_035456245.1. GTDB lineage: Bacteria > Myxococcota_A > Polyangia > Polyangiales > Polyangiaceae > NIC37A-2. Next base: position 1,606 of record DATIDO010000604.1, on the reverse strand, counting down.
AGAACGGCCCGGACGATTGGCCGCAGGGGAGCCAGGTGGCCCCTGCTTGGGCGCCGAGCTGTTCGGAGAATGGATCCTGTGCCGTCTCGCCGGAGGGGGCGCTGAGCGTCATGAGCGAGAGCAACGGGCCGAGTTCCAGTTCGAGCCAATCGAGCGGGCGAACCACGAACAGGGCGCCGAGCGTGAGCGGGAGGGCGCCGTAGCCCTCGGGGGCGCCCACCACCGACGCGAGGTGGCCGAACAGGTTGACTCCGAATAGCGGCTGGAAGAGGTGTCGGGCAGCCAGCTCGCCTCCCAAGGCGCCGTCGTTCGAGGTGCCGTAGTAGTCATATGTGAAGCCACCGCGGAGCTGCCAAGAGGGAACCCACGGAGCGATGGCGGTTACCCAGGGATCGTTCCTGTCCCCGTCGTCGATCGGGGCGCTGCCATCGATACCAGCGGTGCCATCGATGCGGGCCGAGCCGCGCGGAGGGGCCGAGGCGGGATTGGCCGGCGACTCCATGCCGGGCTCTCGATCCAGTGCGGCCAGGCCCACTCGGAGCAGATTTTCCTTCAGATCGGCTGGATCGGAGCGCAGCCGATACCAGCGCGGGGGGGAAGACGAAGGGTCGTCGTGCCAGCTCCCGATCGCCTCGCCGGCTGGGCAGTCCATTTGCAAATGACCACTCGAGAGTCCGCGCACCTCTGCCTCGGTACGCAGGCGGGCCTCGAGTTCGACGGCATCGTCCCCCCGGAGCTCAGCGCAGAGCACGGCTACCTCGATGCCCACTGGCGGGGGAGTGTCGTTCGAAAGAGTTCGTTCGTCGACTGCCCATTTGCAGGAAGTTCGGGTACCAAGCCATCACAGTGACCTCACTCGCACTCAGCACGGCGGAGGCAAACGCAGAGTCTGCCTCTCCTGTCTCGGCTTGGTACGCGCGGGAGACGTGCGTTCGCGAGACGCCGGTCCTCGTAGCGCCGGTCCTCGCGGCGCCGTCCGAGCGGGAGCTGCTGATTTGGGTCATGGGCCGGATGCGTCACCTCGCAGGCCCCCACGTCGATTCGGACGATCTGGTGCAGAAGGCCTGGATCGAAGCCTGCGCTGCGGTCCCACGGTTTCGCGGGGAATGCTCGTGGCGCACCTATGTCTCGGCCATCTGCTTCCGCGTGTGGAGCAAGCACGTGCGCTGGTCGAGTCGCTGGCTGCGCCGCTTCACCCTGGCTCGCAGCGAGGAGGCCGTCGATGGCGTGGACGACGCGCCTGGCGCTTCGGAACGGCTGGAGACGCAGGAGCGTCGTCTGCGCCTCTACTCGGCCCTCGACCGCATGAGCCCCAAGCGGCGGAGCGTCGTCGTTTTTCACGACTTGGAAGGTCTGGAGCTCGAAGAGATCGCGCGCATCGTCGATGCGCCCGTGGCTACCGTTCGTACGCGGCTGCGTGACGGTCGCAAGGTGCTCGGCCAGCTCTTGCGCGACGATCCCTACTTCGCGGAGGGCGCGCGATGAGCCGCATGGCGCCGGATGATTCGCAGGAGGCCCGGCTGCTGGCGCAGCTGGCCCAATTGGCCGGCTCCACGGTGCCGGCCGAGCACGAGGTCACGCGGCTGCATGGGAGGGTGCTCGGCAG
>DATIDO010000603.1:0-3188 GCA_035456245.1 Polyangiaceae bacterium | reverse complement strand
AAGGTCGCCAGGGAGTTACAGGGCGCCTGACATTTGCTTGACATGTTGCTTGCGCCCGTCAGTTCGGAGTAAGCCACCTGGGTAGGGGGTGGCAGTTACAGATGGTTGCCGCGATGCTTCCGCGTCCCCATGGACGTTTGGGAGTGCGCCATGTCCTTGCTCAAGCAAATCATCGATGGTTCCTTCGTCAGTCGCCAGCGGTTGATGCAAGCGCGCGAGTACTACTCGCCGTCGGCCAGGAATGGGCCGCTCCGGGTTGGGCTCGAGCGGTGGACGAATCGTGTCCTGGAACAGCCTGCGCTCAGTGTGGCGCGGGAACTCGCCGGTTTGTCGGAGCCAGAGCTCGACGAACTCGAAGCCGAGTTCGTCAGCTCTCCGATGCGTCAGCGGCCACTGTGGTTCCGATACGCTGTTGTCGTCGGCATCGTGCTGGTGGGCCTCGCCAGCCTGGGTCTGGGCCTTCAGGCGCTGACGAGCCTCGATGAGACGGTGCGTCGAACCCTGCAGGCAGCGGGCGTTGCATGCCTACTGATCGGACTTCTCCCTCTCGGGGCGGTACTGATCTCGACTTTGGGCGCGATCCATCTCGACGTGAGCTACGGTACCGTGGGACTCTATGTCGGAAAGCTCGATGAGCAGCACCCGTGGCTGTACGACGCCCGTAGCCTGACGAGACACGGCATTGCCGAGGAATACCGGCAACGCATCCTGCGCGAGAGGGGTTTCCTGAGAGGCGCCGACTACATCATGATGCGCGAGCTCGTTCAAGCCCAGGAGGTGCTGGCCCGCGTGAGGGCTGCGCGCTTCGTAGCCGATCAGTTCCAATCGCTGCCGGTGGCCCCGCCGATCGTTCACGAGCCACGCCTGGTCCGTGTCGGCGCAGCGCGCGACAGCCGGGAACCGATCGACGCAGAGGTGTCGCGAGCACAGGCCGCGCGACCCGGGCAGTGACTTCGACATCGCGACGCGTAGGCGCGCGGCGTAAACGAGGCCGGATCGTAGAGCAGGCCGCTCTCGGTTCGGCCGAAGCGGACGAGTTAGGCGTGCTCTCTTGATTCCATTTGGGCCAGTATCCTGAAAACGGTCCGCTGTGCAGCGCCAGCCGCCTCCGCTTCTCGTAGCTATTCCGTCGCGTAAGTGGCCGCAGGACGAGGTTGCGGTCCCCCGTTCGCTAGCTTGATCCACGCCGCCCGGGCCACGACATCAAGGCGATCGGTGGTCCGCAGCCCGGGGTTCAGTTGACCAGCCCTTTCGACCGGCGCTTCGCCTCGACCTAGCCGTTGTGTTGTTCTGCCACAGCGGCGGCATAGGCAAGCGTCCCGAGCACCATCGCAGCAATGCTTCCAAGCAGTAGCGTCCCAATCTGAAGGCTACCGAGGTGCCACGTGCCCATGGCCCGAGCAGTGACTGCAACGATCCCAAGCAGAGCTCCGAAAATGCCTGCAGCACGGCCAACAAAGATCAACAGCTTGGTCATTGACTCCTCCTCGTCGTGAAGAACGCCCCGTGGGATCACGGCCCGGTAATGCGACCGCCGCTGAAGCGCGACGCGACGGACGCACTGAGGACTATCGCAAATCGGGCCGGTCAGGTCGACGCCGGAGCTGGGGCAGCTACCGCGGCGTAGCAGGTGCCATTGGCACCGGGAACATTGTCTTTTCCCACCGCCCCGCGACGGAAGGGGTGACTAGCGCGGCCGCGAATACCTGCGGAACTCGACCCGATCCGGGCGCCTATGCATGCGACGCAGCCGAACGATGACGAACGATGCAGTCAGGAGGAGTGCACAGCAAAGGAGGCCGAAGTCCGAGTTGCTGAATGCAGCTGACGTCAGACCGACAACAAAGTACACGTAGGGCGAGAGCTCGTACCACAGGGCCTCGAGGCTCATTGCCACACTCCGCTCGACGATCGTTGGCTATTCGAGACGCCCCGGGACGGTCTTCGGGAAGTCACCGATCTCGAGGTGAAGGACTTCGTCGGCGTATGGGAGGTCCATGGCTGCGGGTGCCCGAGCCGGCGGCGGTGGCAGAAGACTGACCCGCCGCAAATCCTCCGCTGGGGGGAGGGGGCTCAATTCAGAGCCGCGTACCGCTCGAACCAGTGTGAACTTCATCGACTCAACGACTTTCTCTCGCTTCCGAAGCACGCAACCGGTCGGGCGCACATACCTGGAAGCCAAGCTTGAGTTGTGAGAATAAGTAACCCGGTGCCGGTCGCACATCCCTTGAATACGGGTGCGGGTGGCCGCTGGTCGCTTCGCCTCAGTCGGTCAGATTCCGACGGACTGCCCCTCACCATGCCAAGGCTGTTGCGCGATCCGATCGACGACGCTGCCTATGCGACGGGACGCTGTACCGACTTCATCACGTGCTTTCGCCACTTGCGAGCAGTCGCGGCGAATCCTCAGCCCCCGACAACGGCGTCTCTACCGTGGGACGAAAGTCGCGAAGTCCCGACATATCTGCCTCAGGTCCGCACGGGCACGGTCGAAGACGACGGCATGCCCGGCCCTCGAAAATTCGTCGAGTACTGGCGGTGGCGCTACCGTGACCCGAAAACCGGCCGCATCTGCCGGACGCTCTTCCAGCTCTCCGAAAGAGAAGCCGCGGAGTTGCCCCAAGCCGAGCGAATCGAAGGCTCGATGCTGTTGCGAGAAGTGGATGCGGACGACTTTCCGGAGATGGGCCCCGAAGTCCATCGAGTCACCCTCAAGTGACTGACCTAGAGCATTCCCCTCGGTTTCCGCCCTAGCCGAAACTGGGTGCTCCTCGTCACTGCAGCCGGACCCCAGAGTCGAAGTGCCACGTGCGGCGAATCTCGATGACGTCGAACTCGCGGGCCAGTGAACGCGGAAACGCCGGGTAGGGCCTGTGGCTCTCCACGATGCGCCTGATCGCTTCATCGACTTCCGCCACGCCGCTCGAGATCACGAAAGTCACCGACTCCACCGATCCGTCGCTTCGAACAGCCACCGTCACCATGGAAGGCGTGTGCGGCCGCTTCACCACTTCACGGATCGTCTCGACGACGGTGTTGAATTGGATCTTTCGGGCCCACGCCTCTGCGTACTGCACGAGTTCCACGTTGGGGTCGGTACGACCCCACAGCCTGACGCGGCGCGCCGTGCTCAAGGAGTAGGGCAGCGAGTTCGGCAGCGGGGCGGCAGCCGAGGCTGCCTGACGGCG